>NZ_JYDG01000124.1:0-18115 GCF_003263545.1 Rahnella sp. AN3-3W3 | reverse complement strand
AGGAAGCCCAACGCTGCCATATCGAGGATGGCGTTGGAGAAGCCGAGCGATGCCTGAACAATCAGCGGCGCTAAGCAGTTAGGTAAAATGTTGATGAACATCTGACGGGCAGAACCGGCACCGGCGACGCGCGACGCGGTCACATAGTCGCGGTTCACTTCCACCAGCACCGCCGCACGGGTTAAACGGACATAATGCGGTAACGCTACGAAGGTCAGCGCCAGCGAGGCGTTAACAATCGACGGGCCGAAAATGGCGACCAGCACCAGCGCCAGCAACAGGCTTGGCAGGGCCAGCATGATATCGACCACACGCATGATGATGGCGTCCACCACACCGCCGTAGTACCCGGCAAACAGACCGAACACCACGCCGAGGATCAGCGACAGTACGACCACCAGACAACCGACCAGCAACGATAAACGCGCGCCGTACATCAGACGCGACAGAATATCGCGGCCCACGTCGTCGGTGCCCAGCAGGAATTTCCAGCTACCGCCTTCCATCCACACCGGCGGGCGCAGCAGCGCGTCACGGAACTGTTCAGCAGGCAAATGAGGTGCAATCACGTTCGCGCCAATCGCAATGACCAGCATGATAATGATGTAAGCCAGGCCGACAACGGCCCCTTTGTTACGCTTGAAGTAATGCCAGAATTCGCGCAAAGGCGGCATCGGCACTGGCGCAGCCGTCACTAACTCGTTAGCGACCGGCTCAGTGGTTTGAGACATTGTGCGCCCCTTATTTCTTGTGGCGAATACGCGGGTTGACCACGCCGTAGAGCACATCTACCAGCAGGTTAACCACGATGATCAGAGTAGCGACCAGCAACACCCCGCCCTGCACGACCGGATAGTCGCGGCGCTGGAGTGCGTCGATCAGCCACCGGCCGAGTCCCGGCCAGGAGAAGATGGTTTCCGTCAGGATCGCGCCACCAAGCAGCGTACCGACCTGCAAACCAATGATGGTCACCACCGGCAGCAGCGCATTGCGCAGTGCGTGAATGACGATCACCCGCATACGGCTGACGCCTTTGGCGCGCGCGGTACGGATGTAGTCTTCGCCCAGCACTTCCAGCATGGAAGAACGGGTCATACGCACAATCACCGCCAGCGGAATGGTGCCCAGCACGATAGCCGGTAAAATCATGTGCATCACAGCATCCACGAAATCACCCGGTTCGCCCCAGAACAGCGTGTCGATCAGCATAAAACCGGTCAGCGGCAGGCTGTCGTCCAGGAACACGGTATCGCTTATTCGCCCCGATACGGGCGTCAGATTAAGCTGCACCGAGACCAGCATCACCAGCATGATCCCCCACCAGAAGATGGGCATAGAATAACCGGTCAGTGATATCCCCACGGCCGTGTGGTCGAATATCGATCCCCGTTTTACCGCCGCCAGCACACCCACCGGAATACCGACAATGATCGCGAAAATCATCGCGCAGATGCCCAGTTCCAGAGTGGCTTTAAAGCGCGGTACAAATTCCTGCCAGACAGGGGTGCGGCTTTTTAAGGACGTGCCCAGGTCGCCATGCAGCACACCGTTCACGTAGTGGAAATATTGCTGGTAAAGAGGCTTGTCGAGCCCCATATCTGCCATCAGCTGGGCGTGACGTTCGGGGGAAACCCCGCGCTCGCCTGCCATGATGGTGACCGGGTCGCCTGGTATCATGTGTACGAAGGCAAAAGTCAGCAAAGTAATGCCGATAAACGTTGGGATAACTAACCCCAGACGTCGGAGTATGAACTGCAACATATCCCGTACTCTCTGTATAAAATGCCCGGAGAACCGTAGCTCGCCGGGCTTATTGTGGCTCACATTTCTTTCTTGAGAATCAAGGCTGTACTGAATGGCCCGCGAGCAAGGCGGAGGAGCACAGCAATCAAGACATACCTTCAGGTAGGCGAAGATTGCGAGCACCGCACAACGCAGCTCCCGGGTTATTCAGTAAGCGATCACTCCATTGAGACGTTTTCGAAGTGGTGTTTGCCGAGCGGGTCTACGACATACCCTTTAACTTCTTTACGAACAGGTTCGTACACGGTGGAGTGAGCGATGATCAGCGCAGGTGCCTGGTCATGCATCACCACCTGAGCCTGCTGGTACAGCGCAGCACGTTTGGCGTGATCGGATTCAGCACGGGCTGGCTGGATCAGATCTTCAAACGGCTTGTAACACCAGCGGGAGTAGTTGGAACCGTCTTTGGCTGCCGCACAGCTGAACAGGGTGGCGAAGAAGTTATCCGGATCCCCATTGTCGCCGGTCCAGCCCATCATCACAGACTGGTGCTCGCCGTTTTTCGCACGCTTGAGGTATTCGCCCCACTCGTAAGTCACGATGTTGGCTTTCACACCAATTTTCGCCCAGTCGGCCTGGATCATTTCAGCCATACGGCGTGCGTTCGGGTTGTACGGACGCTGTACCGGCATCGCCCACAGATCGATAGTGAAACCGTCTGCGTGACCTGCTTCTTTCAGCAGCTCTTTGGCTTTCTCAGGATTGTATTCGTAATCCACGACGTCTTTGTTGTAGCCCCACATTGTTGGTGGGATCAGGTTTTTAGCCGGCTGGCCAGCACCCTGATAAACCGCATCGATGATGGCTTTTTTGTTCACAGCCATGGTCAGTGCCTGACGCACTTTCACTTCATCCAGTGGTTTCTTCTCAACGTTGAAGGACAGATAACCCACGTTCAGGCCAGGCTGTTGCATCAGGTTGATGGATTTATCTTTCTTCATTGCCGCGATGTCAGCCGGGTTTGGATACGGCATGACCTGGCATTCGTTTTTCTGCAGTTTCGCGTAACGCACGGAAGCGTCAGGCGTGATGGAGAAGACTAAACGGTCGATCTGCGGCTTGGTGCCCCAGTAGCCCGGGAATGCTTTGTAGAGGATGCGTGAATCTTTCTGGTATTGCAGAAGCTGGAACGGACCGGTACCGATGGGATCCAGGTCAACCTTCTCAGGGGTTTTCGCTTTCAGCATGTTGTCAGCGTATTCCGCAGACAGAATTGAAGCGAAGTCCATCGCCAGGTCAGCCAGGAACGGAGACTCAGGGCGGTTGAGGACGAACTGCACGGTGTTGTCGTCGACTTTCACGATCTTGTTGATCAGATCGCCCATACCCATACCTTCGAAGTATTCGTAGCTGCCGCCAGAAACACCGTGGTATGCGTTATTTTTGTCCAGCTGACGCTCGAAGGAGAACACAACGTCATCCGCGTTGAAATCACGGGTCGGTTTGAATTCCTTGTTGTCCTGCCATTTCACGCCTTTGCGCAGATGGAAGGTGTAGGTTTTGCCATCGGCAGAGATGTCCCACTTTTCAGCCAGGCCCGGCTGGATTTCGGTGGTTCCGATCTTGAACTCAACCAGACGGTTGTAGATAGGCACGGAGCTTGCGTCATACGTGGTGCCTGAGGTGAACAACTGAGGGTTAAAGCCTTCAGGTGAACCTTCAGAACAATACACTAACGTTTTTGCCTGGACACTGGCCGCAACGGTCAGCGCAATCAGGCCCATACTGAATTTCAGTAGCCCCGACTTACCTAAAGAGATTGTCATCGCTTCTGCTCCATCGATTAATGGTGATGTGGATGTGTGTGTTGTGTATACAGCTCACGTCACCCTTTATTTTTATTTGCGGGTGACTGTGTTTGCTCGTGCGCTGCAATAAGTCCAACCAGAGCATGGTGAACTGCCATTTTTTTCCTGCGATCTGTAAAGTTGCCTTTACAAAAGCTTACCGGAAATAATCACTGGTCTTCCTTGGGGCTATCAATTTGGCAACTCCTATCCTTGACGTCAATATAACCATCAGGCATTTACACAGACTGTGAGTTACAACAAACAAACATAAAAAAACATTTCGTTAACCAAATCAGGACGAATGTTCAGTCTGCACAGCAAATAACCACACAATCCCCTTTGTAAAAGAATATTCCTGGGGGTTTCACCCATTTTAAATCCCTAAAAATTTCTGGCTAAACGATGAATATATGAACGGTTATTTTTGAGATAGGGGTGGAAACCAGCGGAAAATGCTGGGAAGTGCAGCAAATGACCGTGCACGTTCAGAGAACGTGTTTACCCTGGCACCGTCAAAACACCCCAAAATGGCGCAAATGCACAGGGGTGGTGCAGGTCAATATCCGTACCGTTTAGCGTGTTTTTTCGGCACCAGGGAGGGAGAGGACGGACATTGATTGAAACGAATATGTTAAGGAGTTTTTAAATTGTGGTGCGATTATTGCTTGTGATCGCGCGCTTACCTCCAGTCCCTCAGATTCCATTTATGCAGAACGAGAGAACAGGAGATTTAAGGATGTGCAGAGCGATTATTTATCAACCTTGCGTGGAAGTACGCAAATTTGAACGCGTAAAAGCAATGCATTTGCATTGTAAATGCAGATGCATTACGCTGCCATGATCGCTTAAATAATCATCATTATGGAGTTTCATTATGTCAGCCTCGGCAGTATGGGGAATCAAACTCGAAGCAGAATCCAAAGTCACCCGTCGCTTCCAGACCACCATTCCGGCGACTATCCGCAAAGCGTTAAATCTCACCGAAAATGATCGTATTCAGTACAAGATTTTGCCGGACGGACAGGTCGTTATTTCGAGACAGCTCGAAGAAACGGAAGATCCTGTTATCAATGCCTTCCTCGATTTCGTTGCGACGGATATGCTTAATAATCCGGAAAATATGCAGCCGGTCACGTTATCTCTGCATGAAAAAATCAATGTACTGACAGCAGGGATGGCTATCGATCTTGAGAGCCCGCTTTCTGACGATGATGAGTAAAGGATTATGCACAATCAGGCCATGGAGATTAACGGATGGACTCTTCTTGCTCATCCTCTGATCCTGCAACAGATACAGAAACTCACTGATCAGGTTGTCCTGATGCGCCGCAAAGACCCGGTGGGTTATAAAAGCAAAAATGCCACCAAACGACTGGCCGCGATCAATAAGCTGATGTTTGATGTTATCCCGCAAGATCCGGCACGTGTCGAATTCCGTCAGGGCGATACGTTAGGAGGGGAGTTCTCACACTGGTTCAGGGCAAAATTTTTCCAGCAGTACCGGTTATTCTTTCGTTATAACCTGAGAAGCCGGATCATCATTTACGCCTGGGTTAATGATGATAAAGAATTGCGGGCATACGACAGTAAAACGGACGCCTACCGGATGTTTAGCAAGATGCTCAAAAGTGGCAAACCACCCGACAACTGGCAGGCGCTATGGGAAGAGTCAGACAATGTGTTGGTTCAGGAAGAACTGCCATAGACAGGAAATTGGATTTACTACAGGCGAAAAAAAACCTGCTTTAAAAGCAGGTTTTTCAAATGTGGTCGGCGAGAGAGGATGACGCGCATCTGCGATGCTTGCCCTGCGGGTCGTTGCTAAAGCAACGTTGTCTCGCTTCGCTCGGCTCAAACCTCCTTCGGAGGTTCTCATCCTCTTTTACTACAGGCGAAAAAAAACCTGCTTTAAAAGCAGGTTTTTCAAATGTGGTCGGCGAGAGAGGATTCGAACCTCCGACCCACTGGTCCCAAACCAGTTGCGCTACCAAGCTGCGCTACTCGCCGAATGGGGCGCATCTTACTGCGACCCCCTCAGAGCGTCAACGGCTTTTTATAACATCCGCACTGACTGCCCAGATTTTGTCCTATACGGCGCCAAAATAACCTATAGCTTCTGTTCTGCCTGAGGTTTGGCACACCAGTTATTCGCCGGATTAATACCACCGTCTGGCGACGTATAACCCAGACACCCCAGAATCGAGTCAAATAACTCAACGTGACGTTTCTTCGCACCGACCCGCTGCTGTGCCTGTAGCTGCTCAAACGCCCGCTTGTGGTCTGGCTGCTCCAGGAAGCTGTCAGAAGCCCACACCATCATCGGCACGCGGAACTGCTCCGGCGGGGCCATCTCGCGCGGCGTGCCGTGCAGATGTGAATTCTCATCAATGGATTCACCGTGATCAGAGGCATAAAACACCAGCGCTTTCTTATCACGCAACTGATCAATCACGTTGTCGATAAAGGTATCGGTGTACAACACGCTGTTATCAAAGGCGTTGATCAGTTCATCTTTGGTACAGGTGTTGCTCTTACACTCCGGCGTATAACGTGCGTAACTGCGCGGATAACGCTGGGAATAGAGGTAATGCGAGCCTTTTGTATGCAGGATCACCAGATGCTTACCTTTCGGGTGCGTTCTCAGCGATTCCTGCAACTCATTGACCAGCAACATGTCATCGACCGGCTTGCCGTCGTTGCGCTTTTCAGAGGCTATGATTTCGCGGAAAGAGAAATTATTGGTGTCCGCGTTGTTGTAGAACCACAGCTCGCTTTGCATCGCGAACAGCTCAGAGGTGAAGCCCAGCGACTTCATCACCGCGAAAATATTCTGCTCTTTCAACGTACGCTGCGGGTTGTCCGCCGTACCGCCTTCGCGCACAAACATACAGCGCAGCGACAGCTTGGTTGCCGTATCGCACGAGGTACCGCGGAACGCCACCAGATTCTTTTCTTTCGACAAGCGCGGCGTGGTATCGCGCTCATAACCCAGAATGCCTAAGTGATCCCAGCGGGTAGTTTCACCGATGATAAATACGACGTAGGTATCGTCGATATCTGCGGGCGGAACGTAGGTGAATTCCTTCGCCGGATCAAAGTAATTACCGGCATCCCGGCTTTCATCAACCTGCGTATAAGCATACAAACCCAGCGCGGCCAGCCAGTTAGACGGCAGATAGGAGTGCGCGACGACGCCACCATAGCTGGGCAAGTCGATGTTGGTTTTCTTCTCATTCACACTTTGTTCGTGGTCGAGATATCGCAGCGGCAGCCAGACCAGTAACGCTGTCGCCAGCAAAACGATCAATGGCAACGCACGTTGCCCCGGCGTTTTTATCTGCTCCATCAGCGTCAGACGCAGGTTGTTTTTCCAGATAAGGAATAACGGAACAGCACTGACCAGCGCCATCCAGATAAACAGATGCCACCCGATGATTTCTTTGCTGAGGTCGATATCCGTGGTCATCACCGAAACGACAATGCCGTACCCAATCACCACGTTGAACATCACCATGTAATAACTGGCGGCGACCGAAATCAGCACCAGTAATGTGGCGATGATGCGGAAAAACAGCTTTCCACCCAGCGAAATTAAACGCAGCACGAAGAAGGTAAACAGGACGATGGCACAAACTTCGGTGACTGCCTGAATCAGTTCAGTTGAAGTGAAATGATTGACCAAAGCGGCAAAGCGGCGTTGAAACACGGAGACATTCAGGAAAATGCCAATGTAAATCGCTAACAATAAAGAGATATTTTGCTGCGATAGAGTCTTCACTCTATTCATGTAATGTGGTTTTCCGGAAGTTTTTTGAAAGATTCTGAATCATTGTGACATGTTTATGCCCCTCGAGTTCACGGATTATGCTGAGATTACGTTTATATACATACTTGCCTGAACAGCAGGAAAGAAGCGCCCTGCAGGGGAGACAGAGAGATCATGGCGGGTTTTTCAGACATGAAAAAGGAGGCCGAAGCCTCCCTGGTATTTCATTAAAACGCCCCTGGTGAAGGCGGTATGACTAAAAATTACTTAATATTCAAAGTGACGTCGATGTTGCCACGGGTCGCATTGGAGTACGGGCAAACCTGATGGGCTTTCGCCACCAGTGCTTCTGCTTCGCTGCGCTCGAAGCCTGGCAGGGTAATATCCAGCTGAACTTCGATACCATAACCGCCAGGAATTGCGCCGATGCCTACTGCGCCTTCAATTTTGGCGTCCGCAGGGATCTTAATTTTTTCTTGTGCGGCAACGGCTTTCAGTGCGCCGAGGAAGCAGGCGGAATAGCCCGCAGCAAACAGCTGCTCTGGGTTAGTACCGCCGCCCATGCCGCCCATTTCTTTTGGTACACCCAACTTGACGTCAAGAACGCCGTCGTCAGAAGTCGCACGACCATCACGACCACCGGTGGCTGAGGCATGAGCACGATACACAACTTTTTCAATAGACATATTTCGTTCCTTAATCAGTGAGAGCCGTAAAATATCAAACTATTTAATCGCACACTACTTATTTGATTCTATCAAACGCGTCTAAGATGCTCCTTCAGACTCGTCTGTTTAACACTCTTTAAAGCGAAGTTTTACGCTTTATCCTGAAGCTTCGCCCGTAAGACTTCCAGTTGCTGCTTCAGCGCCACAATCTCGCCAACTTCACATTCGGTCGCACACAAAATGGCTTCGGGAATACCCTGCGCTTTTTCGCGTAACGCCCGGCCTTCTGCGGTCAGGGAGATAATCACCTGACGCTCATCGGCTTTCGCCCGCTGACGCATCAGCAAACCGGCGGTTTCCAGACGCTTTAACAATGGCGTCAAAGTAGCAGAATCGAGAAACAGTTTTTCGCCGATTTCAGATACCGTGACTTCATCACGCTGCCAGAGCACCAGCATCACCAGATATTGCGGGTAAGTCAGTTCGAGTTGCCCGAGCAATTTACGGTAAACCTTATGCAGTGCCAGATTCGCGGAGTACAGCGCGAAACACATCTGTTGATCCAGATGCAGCATGCCGTTTTGTGTTGAGTCGGTATCTGTTGTCATGTTCATGTCGCCAATATATATAGCGCACGATATTATCGCAAGCGCTTTTTTATGTTATCTCAACCCGCAGATTCAGAAACCTTCAATCCGCTGCAGCATATACGGATAAAACGGGTTGGATGAAACACGCATCAGCTGATCCATACTTACCACCAGCGCACCGCTTTCACCCCGCGCGGCCAGCGTACCGAGCCTGATACCAAATTGCGCAGGGCCTTGCGGATTGCGCCCGTACAGCGAATCTTCTGTCGGAAAAGGCAGCGCGACATGCGACAGCGAATAGAATTCTGAAGGATAGTTCAGACCGAGTGGCGTAACTGAAGCGCTGTTTTGCCCCGCTACTGTGATTTTCGCTACCGTGGCCGCATCATCCGGCGAAGCATTGGTAATCACCGTCGTCTGATAGGCGCGCGGCGGCGCAGGCAGCAGGCGCTCAACGGCGGTTTCCGATGACGGACGCAGCAGCGGCCCGACATACGCACTGCGGTTAATATCAAACAGTACCAGCTGGCTGCCGTTTGCCGGGAGCTGATTAAACAACGCCGTCACCACCGCACGGGCGCTGACGGTTGAATCAACCACCGACTGGAACGCCAGCACAGGCGGTAACTGTGAAAGCTTGCCGGACTCCGCGTCTTTACTGATTTGCTGCTGTAAAACATGGGTCAGCAGATAAGACTGACGCGCCGCTTTCACCGGGAATGAATTGTATTTAAAAGGATTGAATTCCGGCATCAGATTCAGCCAGGCGGTTTTGGCAAAGGCAGGGAAAATTGCCGGCCAGCCCGCATATCCGGCAAAGCGCGCAAAACTGGTCACGCCAATCATCGGGGAAATCAGCACCACGCGCGAAGGCCGCGCCAGAGCCGGATCATCGAGCGAATCCAGGGTGTATTTCATCGCCAGCGCACCACCGTTGGAGAAACCCACCAGTTGCAGCGGCGCATCCGCACCTGCTGCACGTCGTGCCTCGCGAATTGCCAGCCGCGTTGCCGCCAGCCACTGTTCCCAGTCGACGCTGGTCAGTCCGCCCGGCACGGTGCCATGTCCGGGCAAGCGAATACCGACGGCAACGAATCCACGGCGACGATAATCCTGCGCAATATGCCGCAGGCTGTAAGGGGAATCGGTCAGACCGTGCAACAGCACCACCGCGCCGACCGGTTTACCGTCGGGCATCAGCTCATAAGAGCGGTTCCAGTCCTGCGCAAAATGCTCGGGATAAATCGGGCTGCGATCGTAATAGCGGTTAAGCGGAATACGATCTTCTCTGTCGAGTTTGTCCGTCACCTGCTGCTTCACTTCAGCAAACGCCTGCTGCTCGGCGCGTAAATACGCCGGCCAGTCGCTCTTATCCAGTTGCTCCGTACTCAGTTCGTCCGGCACCAGTTTGTGCCACGGCTCAAGCGGCGGCCCCTGTAAGGCGTCATAAGTACGCACAGCCAGCAGCGTAATAATCACCAGAATCAGCGCCAGTAACAGCTTTTTCAGGCGTTCAGAGAGATGACGAAGTTGCATTAAATAGGGATTTCCTAAAAACAGTTTTGCAGAAAGACAGCCTCTTAAAGATATGTCCTTCCTGAGCATTATTGCGAAAATAATAATGCAATTACCTTGAACGGTGGCTGCACAAAGCGCAAATTTTCGCCCCAATTTTGCCCAGTTGCATTCCGTTCGTGGTGCAACAAATATACAACCCGGTCATACAACAATGACTAAACCCAGCAAAATCAATGAATAATGAAGTGGCACAGGCTTTGCTTAGATGAATTCAATCTTGTATACCAGATGGGATTCAAAACATGGCTTCAGTTTCAGACACCGTCACATCACCCTTTCGCGGTTTTACCTTGCGGGAATGGCAGCAACATTACCGCGGTGCGCCAGACAGCCTGCGCACCACGCTTTCTCTGGTTATGGGAAGCCTGAGTCAAAACGACAATGCCTGGATTTATCTCGCCACCGCAGAGCAGCTTGAGGCGCAAATCCTCCACCTTGAAGCTCTTCGCCATCAGCATGAAGGCTTGCTGAGCGCCCTGCCGTTGTATGGTGTGCCGTTCGCCGTTAAAGACAATATGGATATCGCGGGCTGGCCGACCACGGCGGCGTGTCCGGCGTTTGCTTACACCGCAGAAGCAGACGCTACCGTGATTGCCAATCTGAAAGCCAAAGGCGCAATAGTGATTGGCAAAACCAATCTCGATCAGTTCGCCACCGGCCTGGTCGGCACCCGTTCGCCGTACGGCGCAGTCCCTAATACCTTCAATCCTGATTACGTCAGCGGCGGATCCAGTTCTGGTTCGGCTTCCGTTCTGGCACGGGGTCTGGTGGCCTTTTCGCTGGGCACCGACACCGCCGGTTCCGGCCGTGTTCCGGCAGGCTTTAATAATGTCGTCGGGCTGAAACCGACCAAAGGCTGGCTGTCGAATACCGGCGTGGTTCCGGCCTGCCGCCTGAATGATTCCGTCTCGATTTTCGCCCTGACAGTGGCCGATGCCCAGGCCGTTGCCCAGGCCGCAGGCGGTTTTGATGCTGCCGATGCCTACTCCCGTAGAAATCCGTTTACTGCGCCGGTCGCCATGTCACCGCATCCGCGCTTTGCCGTGCCGGACAGTCTGGAATTTTTCGGCGACGCGCTGGCGGAATTTGAGTTCGATCAGGCGCTTGAACGTCTGAACAGCAGCGGCATCACCCTCGTTCCCGTCGATTTCACGCCGTTCCGCGAACTGGCAGAGCAGTTGTATTACGGCGCATGGGTGGCAGAACGCACCGTGGCGGTAGGCAAAATTTTCGAAGAAAGCCCGGAAGCGATGGATCCGATCGTTCGCGGGATTGTCGCCAATGGCCTGAACTACACCGCGAGCGATGCCTGGCGCGCTGAATATTTACGCGCTGAGCTGTCACGCAAAATCAATCTGACGCTGGAAGGGTTTGACGCGCTGGTGGTGCCGACATCGCCGACCATCCGCACGCAGCAAGAGCTGGTGCAGGAACCGGTGCTCTACAACTCGCAGTTCGGCATTTACACCAACTTCACCAATCTGGCGGATTTGTCCGCGCTGGCGCTGCCTTCCAGCCTGCGCGCCGACGGTCTGCCCGCCGGTATCACGCTGATCGCTCCGGCCTGGCACGACGATGCACTGGCAAGTTTTGGCCGTCAGTGGCAGCGCAGCCTGAATCTGCCGCTCGGCGCAACCGGGCTGGCGATGAAATCTGAAGAATTCATGACCTCCGCGCCGGTCAGTGCTGCCTGCGTGCGCGTTGCCGTGGTTGGCGCGCACCTGACCGGGATGCCGCTGAATTTTCAGCTCACCAGCCGCAACGCGGTACGCGTCGAACAAACCACGACCGCTGCAACCTACAAACTTTACGCCCTCGCCAATACCACACCGCCAAAACCGGGGCTGGTGCGGGCAGAAGGCGGCAGCGCGATTATCGTCGAACTGTGGGATATCCCGCTGGCGCGCTTTGGTGAATTCGTCGCTGAAATCCCGGCACCGCTCGGCATGGGTTCGCTCGAACTGGCTGACGGACGCAGGGTGAAAGGCTTTATCTGCGAGCCGTGGGCGCTTGGCGAGGCCACCGATATCACCGCATTTGGCGGCTGGAGAAGTTACATCCAGAGCCTGAATTCACCGGTCAAAAGCTGAGGGCGCGCACATGTTTAACACCGTTTTAATTGCTAACCGTGGCGAAATTGCCTGCCGCGCAATCCGTACGCTGAAACGTCTGGGCGTGACCAGCGTGGCCGTTTATTCCGACGCTGACCGCAATGCACCGCACGTCACGCAGGCGGATATCGCCATCGCGCTGGGCGGCGAAAAGGCCAGCGAAAGCTACCTGATGATCGACAAAATTCTGGCCGCCGCGAAAGAAACCGGCGCGCAGGCGATTTATCCGGGATACGGCTTTTTATCCGAAAGCGCAGAATTCGCCGATGCCTGCGAAGCGGCAGGCATTGCGTTTATCGGCCCGACCGCCGGACAAATCCGCGAGTTTGGCCTCAAGCATCGTGCCCGCGAATTGGCCGGTGCCGCAAATGTACCGATGGCGCCGGGAACCGGGTTGCTCGCCAGCCTTGATGACGCCGTGAAAGCCGCCGCAGACATCGGTTATCCGGTGATGCTGAAAAGCACCGCAGGCGGCGGAGGCATTGGCCTGACGCGCTGTGAAGATGAAGACGACCTGCGCGCCGCGTGGGACAGCGTGAAGCGTCTCGGCGAACAGTTTTTCCGCGACGCCGGTGTGTTTCTCGAACGCTTTGTCGATCGCGCCCGTCACGTCGAAGTACAGATTTTTGGCGACGGCAAGGGCCGCGTGGTGGCACTCGGCGAACGCGACTGTTCGTTGCAGCGCCGCAATCAGAAAGTGGTGGAAGAAACCCCTGCACCGAATCTGCCGCAGGCCAGCCGCGAAGCGTTACATCGCGCCGCCGTGCAGCTCGGCGAATCGGTGAACTACCGCAGCGCCGGTACCGTTGAATTTATCTATGACGCCCCGCGCGACGAATTTTATTTTCTCGAAGTGAATACCCGTTTGCAGGTGGAGCATCCGGTCACCGAAATGGTCACCGGTCTGGACTTGATCGAATGCATGCTGAACGTCGCCGCCGGTGAACCTTTGGACTGGCCTGCAATGGAAAAAGCCCCGCAGGGCGCGTCGATGGAAGTGCGTATTTACGCCGAAGATCCGCTGAAGAATTTTCAGCCGAGTCCGGGCGTGCTGACCGAGGTCTTTTTGCCCGAAGACGTCCGCGTCGATGGCTGGGTTTCAACCGGCAGTGAAGTGTCGGCCTTTTACGACCCGATGATCGCCAAACTGATTGTTCACGGCACCGACCGTCAGGACGCACTGGCGAAAATGTCTGCCGCGCTGGCTGCCACCCGCCTGCACGGCATCGCCACCAATATCGATTATCTGCGTCAGGTAGTTGCCACGCCGGTATTCCGCGACGGCGAAATGTGGACGCGCATGCTCGACAGTTTTGCCTATTCGCCAAACGCCATCGAGGTGATTGCGCCCGGTACGTACAGCAGCGTGCAGGATTATCCGGGGCGTCTCGGTTACTGGGATATCGGCGTGCCGCCTTCCGGTCCGATGGACGATTTTGCCTTCCGTCTCGCCAACCGCATTGTCGGCAATCATCTGGATGCCGCCGGTCTGGAGTTCACGTTACAGGGACCCACCCTGCGCTTTCATTGCGACGCGGTGATCGCGCTGACCGGCGCACGCTGTCCGGCACATCTCGATGGCGAAGCTGTTTCTTACTGGCAGCCGGTGAACGTAAAAGCCGGTCAGACACTGACACTGGGACGCGCCACGCAGGGTTGCCGCACCTATCTTGCCGTGCGTAACGGTTTCGATGTGCCGGTGTATCTCGGCAGCCGTTCGACGTTTGCACTCGGGCAATTTGGCGGTCACGCCGGTCGCACGCTGCGCGTTGCCGATATGCTGACCGTTTCGCAGCCGGAACTGGCGGCCTGCACCACGCCCGCGCCGGTCGGTTTGCCGCAGGCCGCAGCGGAAAATATCGTGCCGCCTTACGGCGACATCTGGAATATCGGCGTGCTTTACGGGCCGCACGGCGCACCGGATTTCTTCACCACAGGATCCATCGACACTTTCTTCCAGTCTGAATGGCAGGTGCATTACAACTCCAACCGCCTCGGCGTGCGGCTGGTTGGCCCGAAACCACAATGGGCGCGGCAGGACGGCGGCGAAGCCGGTCTGCACCCGTCGAACGTGCATGACTGCGAGTACGCCATCGGCGCGATTAATTTCACCGGTGACTTCCCGGTCATTCTGACCCGCGACGGGCCAAGCCTCGGCGGTTTCGTCTGTCCGGTGACCATCGCCAAAGCCGAATTGTGGAAAGTCGGCCAGGTAAAACCGGGCGATAAAATCCGTTTTCATCCGATCAGTTTTGAACAGGCACAGGCGCTGGAACTGGCGCAGCAAGGCACGCTGGACTCGCTGATGCCAGTCAACGCGATGGCGCTGCCGGTGCCGTCTTTGCTGCCGGATACCACGGCTTCCGCCACCATTCTCGCGGCGCTTCCGGCGACGGCTGAACGTCCTTCGGTGGAATACCGTCAGGCAGGCGACGGCTACGTGCTGATTGAGTACGGCGATAACGTGCTGGATCTGGCGGTGCGTATGCGTATCTACCTGCTGATGAACGCCATCAAAGCCGCCGGTCAGCAGGGTATTGAAGAACTGTCGCCGGGCGTGCGTTCGCTGCAAATCCGCTACGACAGCCGCGTGCTGCATCAGACGGCGCTGCTTCAGCATTTACTGACGCTGGAACACAACCTGGCGGATGTCAGCCAGCTTAAAATCCCGACCCGCATCGTACATATGCCGATGGCATTTGAAGATTCCGCCACGCTCGGCGCGGTCGAACGCTATCAGCAAACCGTGCGCACAGACGCACCGTGGCTGCCAAATAACGTCGATTTCATCCAGCGCACCAACGGGCTGGCGAGCCGCGAAGATGTGAAAAACATCATTTTCGACGCCAGCTATCTGATCCTCGGGCTGGGCGATGTGTATCTCGGCGCGCCGTGCGCGGTGCCTGTCGATCCGCGCCATCGCCTGCTGAGTTCCAAATACAACCCGGCGCGCACCTTTACCGCCGAAGGCACGGTCGGTATCGGCGGCATGTACATGTGCATTTATGGCATGGATTCGCCGGGCGGCTATCAGCTGGTCGGCCGCACGCTGCCGATCTGGAATAAGTTTCTCAAGAATGAGCAGTTTAAAAACGGCGAACCGTGGCTGCTGCACTTCTTCGATCAGGTGCGGTTCTATGAAGTTACCGAAGCCGAACTGGAGATCCAGCGCGAGGCGTTCCGCGAAGGGCGCGCACAAATCCGCATCGAAGAAACCGAGTTCGATTTTGCGCAATATACGCAATTTCTTGCCGATAACGCCGCCGATATTGCTGATTTCCGCTCGAAACAAACCGAAGCCTTTACCCGCGAAGTGGCGCACTGGCATGAAGCCGAAAGTGCCGCGGTGGAAGCCGCCGCCAACGCCGTGCAGTTAGTGGAAGACGATGCCGATCAGGACGGCCATTTAGTCAGCGCCGACCTGAACGGCAACGTCTGGAAAATCCTGGTCGAGCCGGGCCAGCAGGTGGAAGAAGGCCAGCCGCTGATCGTCGTCGAAGCCATGAAAATGGAGCTGTCGGTGAATGCGCCGTGCGCCGGAACCGTACTGAAAATCAGTTGCCAGCAGGGGCGTCCGGTCGGACCGGGCGATGCTTTGCTGTGGCTGGACGCAGCCGTTTAACGCTACCGACATACAGGGAATATCACATGCAACTGACGGGCTCTAAATCTTCACGCAGTAAAAATCGTCCGGAAGGACTGGCGGAACGCATCTATCAGCAGCTGAAAGATGACATTTTCAGCTTCCGCCTGCTGCCCGGAGACCGGTTCAGCGAAAACGACATTGCCGACCGGATGGAGGTCAGCCGCACGCCTGTGCGTCAGGCACTGTTCTGGCTGGAACACGAAGGCTACGTCGAAGTGTTTTTCCGCAGCGGCTGGCAGGTTCGTCCGTTCGATTTCGACTTTTTCGAGCAACTGTATGACCTGCGCATCGTGCTGGAACTGGAAGCGGTGAAACGTCTGTGCGCGCTGCCGCCCGTCGTTCAACCGTTGCAACTGGCCGAACTGAAAGCCTTCTGGATTGATCAGCCGCCGCTCGAAGACGGTCAGCTGGTGTCGCGCTATGACGAAGAGTTTCACATGACGCTGGTGGCCGCGGCGGGTAACGCCGAAATGGCGCGTATTCACCGCGAACTGACCGAAAAAATCCGCATCATCCGGCGTCTGGATTTCACCAAAGGTGAGCGCGTCAATGCCACCTATAAAGAGCACGCGGGCATTCTGCTCGCCATCATTCAACAACAAACAGAGGAGGCGCAGCGCCAGTTACACGACCACATTGCCGTCAGTAAAGCCGAAGTGCGCAAAATTACCCTGCATATGTTGCACCGGGCGCGGGCGGAGAGTGACGCGGGCAACCCGTCATGACTTTTTTAAATGTTTTTTCGACTTTCACCATAACAGCGTTCTCTTAACGTATTTACATCACAGCATTTTTACAGAGGATTCATCTATGCAACGTCGACGTTTTATTAAAGCCTTTGCTCTTTCCGCCACCGTAGTCAGCATGGGTCTGGCCTGGAGCGCGCAGGCTGCCGACACCATCAAAGTCGGTATCATGCATTCACTTTCCGGCACCATGGCTATTTCAGAAACCCCGCTGAAAGACATCGCGCTGATGACCATTGATGACATCAACGCTAAAGGCGGCGTGCTGGGCAAAAAGCTGGAGCCGGTAGTGGTCGATCCGGCCTCTAACTGGCCGCTGTTCGCTGAAAAAGCCCGCCAGTTGCTGACGCAGGATAACGTCGCGGTGGTGTTCGGCTGCTGGACGTCGGTATCGCGTAAATCCGTACTGCCGGTGTTTGAAGAACTGAACGGTCTGCTGTTCTATCCGGTGCAGTATGAAGGTGAAGAGATGTCGCCAAATGTGTTCTACACCGGCGCCGCGCCTAACCAGCAGGCCATTCCGGCGGTGGAATATCTGATGAGTGAAGACGGCGGCGCGGCGAAACGTTTCTTCCTGCTCGGCACCGACTACGTGTATCCGCGCACCACCAACAAAATCCTCCGCGCCTTCCTGCATTCCAAAGGCGTGAAAGACAGCGACATCGAAGAAGTCTATACGCCGTTCGGTTACAGCGATTATCAGACCATCGTTTCCAACATTAAGAAATTCTCCGCAGGCGGCAAAACCGCGGTGATCTCCACCATCAACGGCGATTCCAACGTGCCGTTCTATAAAGAGCTGGCCAATCAGGGCGTGAAAGCCACCGATGTGCCGGTGGTGGCGTTCTCCGTCGGTGAAGAAGAGCTGCGCGGCATCGACACCAAACCGCTGGTCGGCGATCTCGCGGCGTGGAACTACTTCCAGTCGGTGGATAATCCGACCAACAAGAAATTCGTGGCTGAATGGAAGGCTTATGCTAAGGCGCACAAACTGCCGAACGCCGATAACGCCGTGACCAACGACCCGATGGAAGCGACCTATGTCGGCATCCATATGTGGGCGCAGGCGGTGGAAAAAGCCGGGACGACGGACGTGGATAAAGTGCGTGCCGCGATGGCCGGACAGACCTTCGCCGCACCTTCCGGCTTCACGCTGACCATGGATAAAACCAATCATCACCTGCACAAACCGGTAATGATCGGCGAAATCGAATCCAACGGTCAGTTCAACGTGGTCTGGCAGACCGACAAACCAATCCGCGCACAGCCGTGGAGCCCGTACATCGCGGGTAACGATAAAAAGCCAGATACCCCGGTGAAAACGGTTAACTGATTGTTTTAGCTCCTTCTTGCGAAGGGGTTGAAGAGAAAACCGGTCAGCTCCCTCCCCTGCGAGGGGAGGGCTGGGGTGGGGTAT
>NZ_JYDG01000123.1:0-14284 GCF_003263545.1 Rahnella sp. AN3-3W3 | reverse complement strand
CTTCGCAGGGGGAGGAGCAGAGTCATGGCCGCTTTAGCCCTATCGCTACGGGCATCCCAAAATCTAATTAATTTTCGCCCCAAGCCTCTCCACTCTTTCTACCGCACCTCTGACATCTTCAAATGTAATATCGCCTGGCATGTTCGCCATATCCGGCGTGCTCAGGCTCCGGTCGATAATCACCGCCAGATCCTGCTCCGTCAGCCCTGTCGCGATATGCGCTAACTGCGTCGGAACGGCACTGGCGCGGGCGAGGGCGATAGCGGTCAGCAACTCCTCGTCGCTGCGGTTTTCCAGTGCCAGCAGGCACAGATTGCCGTAACCCACCAGCAGGCCATGGGCGATGTGGCGGGTTTTCGGGCAGGCGGTGAAACCTTCATATAATGCGTGGGAAGCGCCAGTGTGGGCGCCGTTGCTCATGATGGAAGTCAGTCCGGCGTAGAGGAAAATGGCGTCGAGCACCTGTTCGAGAGCGTTGTTGGCTTTGCCGTCTTGTACGGCAAAACAGGCGTCGGCAGCGAAGTGTTCGATAAGCGTATAGCAGAGTTCACTGTTGGTGCGGGCGACACCCGAAAGGCCGGTAAGCTGACTGAGGTCGCTGATGGCGCGATATTCATACCATTTTGCCAGCGTATCGCCGATCCCCGCCGAGAGCCATTGCAGCGGGGCGGTGGCCAGTAAATCGGCGTCGATCACCACCGCAGCGGGGCCACAGGGTAGCGGCATCATGTCGCGGAACTCGCCGTCCTGATGATACCGGAACGCCAGCGACGTCACCGCTGAACAGGTGCCTGCAATGCTCGGTAAGGTTACTACCGGAATATTACAGGCCACGCCAGCCGCTTTGGCGGTGTCCAGTGCTTTGCCGCCGCCGGTGGCGATAATCACTTCCACGCCCTGCGTGCGGAACACGTCGGCCAGCCGGTTGATTTCCTCCTGACAACAGACGCCGCCGAAGATTTCACTGCCCAGATAACTGACCATCTGCTGCTCGAGCTGATCGGCGACTTTCGCCTCGACGCTGGCAATGGCGCGTTGGCCGCCCACTAACATTGCCCGCTGGCCTAAACGTCCGCACATCGCGCCCAGATGTTTAATGGCGCCGCGTCCGCGCAGGACGCTGGCAGGAAATACCAAACGATGGGTGAACATTCATGCCCTCATAAACCGGAGTGTTTTATGAAGTATAGAAGGCGCGCCGTGTAACGGAGGAATATCAGCGGCGGTGCTGTTGTACCGCCTCGTGAGTTTTGCGCAATGCCTCACGTGCGCCCGGCAGACGCTGCGCCACGCCGATATACAGGCAGTCGATAATCAGCAACTGGCTGGTGCGGCTGGCCATGGCAGCGGCACGAAAACCCATTTCGCGATTGCTGGTTCGCAGCACAACATCGGCTTTGCGGGCGACGGCGGCGCGACCATTGGCTGTAATCGCCAGTGTCGTTGCGCCGGCTGCTTTAGCCTGCGACAGGGCTTCCGCCACTCCGGCGGTCTTACCGGAGTGAGAAATCGCCAGCGCGACATCGCCAGCGGCAAGCTGACAGGCGCTCACCAGACTTTCGTCGGTGCTGCCGTAAGTCTGGGCGACAACGCCGATACGCCGCAGTTTCTGGCAGAAATCCTGCGCGACCAGCGCCGACGCACCGGCACCGTAAATATCAATCCGCCGGGCCTGCGAAAGAAACGCCACTGCTTGTTCGAGCGTCGCCGCGCTCAGTAATTGCGTGGTTTCATTCGCCCCTTTAACTTCAAATTCCAGCAGCTTTTGCAGGATTTGCTTAGGCGAATCGTTCTCGCCGATATTCGCGGCCAGCGGCATATCGACAGGCATCGGGCTGGAAGATTCTGCCGCTAACGCCAGCCGCAGCGCCGGATAGCCGCTGAAACCGAGCCGTTTGCTGGTGCGTACCACCGTGGCGGTGCTGGTTTCCGCGGACTTTGCCAGCTCCGTCACACCCATATTGGCGACGCCCGGCGGGTCGAGCCGGATCATCGTGATGATGCGCGTTTCCGCCGGAGAAAAGCTGCCCTGTAATGCGTTCAGTCGCGCCTGCAAATGGGTGTCACTCATGGTTATTCGTCCAGATCGCGTAAATGGTCGTCTTTGCGCAACGACATCAGTGCAAACAGGCTGACCACGCAGGTGGCGACCACGTAATACGCCGGAATATCGAGATTGCCGGTTTCTTTAATCAGGCCGGTGATGATAAGTCCCGCACAGCCTGAGAACACGGCGTTCGACAATGAATAGGATAATCCCAGACCGGTATAACGCACGCGGGTCGGGAACATTTCCGCCAGCATCGCCGGACCCGGACCGGCAATCATGCCGATCGTCGCACCGGCAATCAGCACCGCAATGCCTTTTGCCAGCAGGCTGCTTTCAGGATTTTGCAGCAGATGCAGCAGCGGGAAACTCAGCACAATCACCGCGAATACGGCAATCATCATCACTTTCTTGCGACCGATTTTATCGCTCAGCCAGCCGGAGGGCAGAATAGCCAGCGCGAAACCGACGTTTGCCAGTACGGTTGCTACCAGCGCCTGTAAAAATGTGGCGTGCAGCGAGGTTTGCAGATAAGAGGGCATGACCACCAGGAAAGTATAACCGCCCGCAGACCAGCCCATCATGCGCCCAATCCCCAGCGCGATGGCCTTCGCGGTGGCAATGGCAGAGGCTTTTTCCGCCGCCGTTTTCTGCACTTTCGGCTCTGCTTTTTTACTGGCGACAAAGTTTGGCGTTTCATCGAGTTTCAGGCGCAGATACAGCGCCACCAGCCCCATCGGCAGTGCCAGCAGGAACGGAACACGCCATCCCCAGTCTTTCATCTGCGCTTCAGGCAACGTCTGAACCAGCAACGCCACCAGCGCTACGCCGGTCAGCAAGCCCAGCGACACGGTAAACGATTGCCACGCGCCATAAATGCCACGTTTACCTTTCGGTGCAAATTCGGTCATCAGCGACACCGCTCCGCCAAATTCACCGCCCGCAAACAAGCCCTGGAACATGCGCATCAGGGTAAGCAACAGCGGGGCGGCCACACCAATCTGCGCGTACGTCGGCAGCAAACCAATGATCGCCGTGGCGAGTGTCATCAGCAGAACGACGGCAATCAGCGTCGGTTTGCGGCCAATGCGGTCACCGATGCGACCAAAAATGATCGCGCCAACCGGACGGCAGAAAAACGCCAGCGCGAACGACGCATACGTCAGGAGTAAACCGGTCATGCCGGTCTGGCCTTCCAGCGTGAAAAAGTTACCGGCGATGATTGTCGCCAGATAGCCGTAGACACCGAATTCATACCATTCGATAAAGTTGCCGACCGAACCGGCGACGAGTGCGCGACGTGACTGGCTGGCGCTGGCGACTGCGGGAGAAACCTGGCGGGTCATCATAAACCTCACAAGAAAAAGAAAAGGGCGGGCGAATTAAGATGTAAATAATTTTCTAAATTTCGGTGATTATTATGTCAATAATTTTCAAGTATTGAACAAAATAAAAGCGGGAAGTGTGGGGTCAGGCAGGTTTTTTGGCATAAAAAAAGGCTGCGCCTCGGAAGGCGCAGCCTGTTTAACGCGGGGCGATTACAGCGTGTGGATGTCGATGCCGTCACCAATATTGCTTTTCTGGTAGTAAGCCCTCGGGACTTCTACCTGATACTGTTTGTCAGCGTAAGCGACTTCCAGAATAAAACGTTCGTTCTCATAAGATTCCACCGGAATAAATCCGAAAAATCCTTCCGTGACGCTGATCGTCCGGGAAGACGGAATCGCGTAACGATGAACAATCCTTGCTCTGAGCGGTTCTTGCTTGCCAGTTAACGTATTCCATACGCGGTTAACGGGTTGCGCCAGAGAATCAATCACCTCTGAGGCCAGCGAGTTAAGAGCGGAGGGCCAGCTCTTCGGTGTTTTCATAGTCATGATAAATACCTCGTTGGTCTATATAACCCAATTCTTATAATTATCCGCTGCTAAGATCCAATCATTTTTTACGCTAAGTTTATTCAGGTTTTGTAAGTGGCTGGCAGATCTGCAAATTACTCCGCGAGAGTTTTACGTCTTTTGCCGGATTTTCGCTCTGCTAGCAATAACGGGCAGGAAGGACACATGGCGTGATCGGCCAGATCGTAGCGCAGACAACATTGCTTGCGGTATTGCGGGCTGTCAGGGTCGGAGGGATCTTCCGCACGCAGCGGCTGGAATAACGGATTTTTGCCGCCATAACGCAGCTCCCGCGACGCCATCAGTTGCATACCGTCAGAGATATCGGCATTGACCAGTTCCGCCTGTTTGACGCCCCAGCCGACGCGTATTGCGGCGTTGCTCCAGTAAATGCCTGGTTTCAGACCGGAGAATTCGGCCAGCGCTTCGCAAACAGGGCGTAATTGCTGCTCGATCATCACATCGAAACGCGCCATAGGCTCGGCAGACGTCAGCGCTTCGCCTTCGCCATCCAGATAAATCTGCGCCGGTAAGCCTTCTTCCTGCATACACAGATAGACATTTTCAGCGGCGATTGGCAGCTGCCAGCCATGGCGCAAGGAGACGATCACCCAGCTTGGCAGCAGCGTGGCGAAATACCATTGTGACCACATCGAGATCCGCGCCCGGCGTGTATCGCACTTCGCGGCATCGGCCGCATTGGCGTCCAGATAGCGTTTGAGCACGCTGGCACAACCTTCCGCCGTCGTAAGATGCGACATCGGCACGGCGTTAGTCACCAGCGGCGACATCGGTTTGAAAGTGTCGGCGACCCAGCTCACAGGCGTTTCGCGGAAACTGTCGAGGAGTGTTTGCATCATTGCGTTATGAAGTCATTCGGCTTGGTAAATCATGGGAATAGAGTAACGAATATTAAAGCGGAATAGTAATGATTTCGATTTAGATTGAGGGTTTTTGCCTCCCGCAGTTCAGGGGAGGCCGGGAGGGGGTTTAGCAGACGACGCTGACACCCGCTTGTTTCAAAATCTCACGCACAATTTTTTGTTTGTCATTGCTTAGCGGCAGCGCCGGTTTGAGTGAATGCACCGGCATTCCGCTGATGACCTGTGAAATGGCGTATTTAATGACGTTATAAATTGGCGTATCCAGCGTGTAAAGCGGCGGCAGAAATGACAACCGTTGTTGCAGTACGACGGCGGTGGCGAAATCTTTCTCTTTAAAGGCGCGGTAAATTCCGCAGGTCAGCTGCGGGGCGAAATTGGCGCTGGCGGGGATTGCACCATCGCCGCCGAGGATCAGCGTACCGAACAGATATTCATCGTACCCGGAGAACACCGCGAAATCAGGGCGCTCAGGTTTCACGGCCTGTATCGTTTCGCGGATGTGGTTCAGGCTTTCGACGGTGTCTTTCAGGCCGACAATGTTCGGGCATTCCAGCGCCAGACGTTTGATCAGACTGACGGGCAACGGCTGCCCGGTCAGCCCCGGATAGTTGTACATAATCACCGGTAAACCCGCGTTTTCAGCAATCGTGCGGTAATGCAGATACAGCGCTTCTTCAGTCACCGGATTGTAATAAGGATTCACCACCACCACGCCGTCCGCGCCGATGCTTTTCGCGTGCTGCGCGAACGCCAGCGTTTCTGCTGTGCCCGGATGCGCTGCGCCAATCAGAACGGGAACGCGTCCGGCAACGTGCTGAGTACAGAACTCCGCCACTTCGTGACGCAGCGCCTGCGACATATGCGCAAATTCCCCGGCACTGCCGAGAAAAAACAGGCCGTTTACGCCGCCTGCAATCGTAAAATCAATCAGACGCGCCATCCCCTGACGGTCAAGCTGCTCGTTCTCATTCAGGATTGTCGCGACAGGTGGGATCACGCCATGAAACAGTGGACTGGTCATACATTCGTTCTCCATATGAAAGTGCAAAGTACTCAACACTCCATTTATAGAACGCTGTTTCAAATTTTTATAGCGATGGGATCGAATTACAGTGATTTAGCGAATATTTGGAAGGGAAGTCACAAAGGCGGGTTAATTCCTTCCTCTCATAAAAGAGGAAGGAAAACCAAAACTACATCACCAGAGCCTGTCCGTCTTTGCGCGATTCAGTGCCCGCCAGATAACCGCCTGCCGGATTAGTGACAATCACCTGCGCGCCGCCGAACGAATGGCCGCCGAGCGGGTCTTCGACGATCAGCTCATGACCCATCGCGCGCAGTGCAGCCAGCGTGTTGTGATTGAAGGTCGATTCGATCGCCACCTGACGCCCGCCGTTGATACGCCAGCGTGGCGCATCTATCGCGGCCTGCGGATTTTGTTTATACAGCATCACGCGCAGCGCCATTTGCAGATGTCCCTGTGCCTGCATCGGACCGCCCATCAGGCCAAATGACATCAGCGGTTTACCTGCGGCGTCCTGGGCAAAGGCCGGAATGATCGTATGCAGCGTGCGTTTGTTCGGCGCGACACAGTTGGCATGTGCCGTGTCGAGAGTAAATCCGCAGCCACGGTTTTGCATGCTGAGACCGGTGCCCGGCACCACGACGCCGGAACCAAAGCCCATGTAATTCGACTGAATGAAAGAGACCATCATGCCGCTGGAATCGGCCGCCGTCAGATACACGGTGCCGCCCGGACGCGGTGCGCCGTAGGTCACGTCGCTGGCTTTGCTGCGGTCGATCAGTTTCGCGCGTTCTGCCAGATAATCGTCGTTAAGAAACAGTTGCGGATCGAAGAACATATGCTCGCTGTCGGTGATGTGCTGATCCAAATCCGCCAGCGCCAGTTTCATCGCTTCAATGCACAGGTGCGTGGTTTCGACCGAGTCCACCGGCTGGCTGCCGATATTCAGCTTATCGAGAATGCCCAGTGCAATCAGCGTGGCGATACCCTGACCGTTCGGTGGCAGTTCATGAACCGAGCCGCCCGCGAAAGACTGTTGCATGGTTTCCACCCAGTCGGCTTTGTGATTCGCCAGGTCGTCCAGCGTCAGCGCGCCGCCGTGGGTCTGACTGTGCGCCACCATTTTTTCTGCCAGTTCACCGCGATAAAACGCTTCGCCTTCAGTTTTAGCGATCAGCTCTAATGAATCCGCCAGTGCCGGATTACGGAAGATTTCACCGATTTTCGGCGCACGGCCCTCAGGTGCGAAACATTCCATGAAGCCCGGCTGGTTATGCAGTTTTTTGACCGCGATTTCCCACAGGCGGCCAATCAGCGGCGATACCGGAAAACCGTTACGTGCATAATCAATCGCCGGTTGTGCCAGCGTGGTCAGCGGCAGGGTACCGAAGCGTTTTGCCAGCGCCACCCAGCCGGAGACTGCGCCCGGTACGGTGACGGCATCCCAGCCGTAAGTCGGCACGGCGTCCAGACCTTTAGCGGCGAAATAGTCCGGTGTCCACGCGGCGGGTGAGCGGCCTGAAGCATTCAGTCCGTGGGCTTTTTTGCCGTCCCAGATAATAGCGAACGCGTCGCTGCCTGCGCCGTTGCCGCTCGGTTCAAGCACGGTCAGCGCGATAGCGGTGGCGATGGCAGCATCGGCGGCATTTCCGCCCAGCATCAGCATTTTCATACCGGCCTGTGCGGCCAGCGGTTGTGACGCGCAGACCGCATTAGCCCCCATCATCGACGGACGCAGGGTCGGATAAGCTACGTTAAAATCGTAATTCTCAGACATGTTTCTTCCTTAAAAAGCAGCAAACGGTTTATTCAGAACGCGGGTCGAGCGCATCACGCAGCCCGTCACCCAGCAAATTGAAACCCTGTACGGTCAGGAAAATCGCCAGACCGGGAAAAATCGACATCCACGGCGACTGCTCAAGGAAACTGCGCGCAGTATTAAGCATCGCGCCCCATGAGGCGTCCGGCGGTTGCTGGCCGAGGCCGAGAAACGACAGGCTGGCTTCGGTGATGATCGCCGAGGCAATCGCCAGCGTCGCCTGCACCAGAATCGGCGACAGCACGTTCGGCAGCACATAGCGCCAGAGGATCCAGCGGTCGGGCAGACCAATCGCCCGCGCGCCTTCAATGTATTCCTCGTTGCGGATACTCATCACCTGCGCTCGCGTCAGGCGGGCGAAAATCGGCATGGCGGAAAGTCCGATGGCAATCATCGCATTGCCAAGGCTTGGCCCGAGGAACGCGCCCAGCGCAATCGCCAGCACCAGAAACGGACACGACAGCAGCGCCTCAACCACACGGGAAATCACGCTGTCCAGCCAGCCCTGCCAGAAACCGGCGATAAGGCCGAGCGGCACGCCAATCACAATCGCGATAATCACCGACACACAACCGGCCATCAGCGAGGTGCGTGCCCCCCAGAACAGGCGCGATAAAATGTCGCGGCCCAGCTCATCGGTACCCAGCCAGTGCAGGGCGGAGGGCGCTTTACGCACCGCCATGAAATCAGCTTTGATCGGATCAAACGGTGAAATCCACGGCGCAAGTAAAGCCAGCAGGGCGAAGGTGACGACCAGTACTGCGCCAATCACCGCGCTTTTATTACGCAAAAATTTGCGCAGCACACGGTTAGGTTCGCGAATCGGGAGTGACGTTGTCACGGAAATCACAGATACGCTCATCTCAGCCTCTCCGCATACGTGGGTTGACCAGCACATACAACACGTCGGCCAGCAGATTCATCAGCAGAAAACCGACCGCGACCACCATTACCACGCCCTGAACAACGGCGTAATCACGGTTAAACACTGAATCGACAATCATTTTGCCAAAGCCCGGAATGGTGAATACCTGCTCGCTGAGCACCGCGCCGCCCAGCAGTTCGCCGAACAGCAAGGTGGTCAGCGTGATGATCGGCACCAGCGCATTGCGCAGCGCGTGTTTCATGATCACTTTTTTCGGCAGCAGTCCTTTGGCACGGGCGGTACGGATGTAATCGGCTTTCAGCACCGCAATCATCGCCGCACGCGTATGGCGCATCAGCGTGGCGGAAAGGCCGGTACCGAGCACCGCCGCAGGCAACAGCATGGTTTTCAGGTTTTGCAGCGGATCTTCTGAGAACGGCACGTAACCGGACGCCGGAAGCCAGTGCAGTTTCACCGAGAACAGCATAATCAGCAGCACACCCAGCCAGAAATGGGGGATCGAAATCCCCGACAGCGCCAGAAAATTGGTGCCGTTATCTATCCAGGTGCCTTTGTTCACCGCCGCCAGCACGCCCATGGTGATGCCGATGATCAGCGCCACAATCATCGCCAGCAGCGACAGTTCGAGCGTCACCGGCAGTTTGCTGGCGATCAGCTGTAACACCGGTTCCTGAGTGCGCAGCGAGGTGCCGAAATCACCGCGCAGCGCGTTGCCGACCCAGTGAAAATACTGGCTGGGGATCGGATCATTCAGATGGTATTGCTCGCGTAACTGCGCAATGACTGCCGGATCCCGTTCCTCGCCAGCCATCGCGGTGATCGGATCGCCCGGCAGCAATTTCTGCAAAGAGAACACCATCAGCGTGACCAGAAACAACGTCGGTATGGCTGAAATCAGCCGTTTCGCCACCAGTTCTAACATTGTCTTTCCTCAGGCAATTACTTGTTCAGCGCCAGACCCTGCAAACGGATCAGCCCGTCGGCGTAAGGCACGAAACCGGTCACTTTCTTGTTGATACCGAAAATGCGCGGTTCGAAGTACAGATACACCAGCGGATCGTCGAGGTTTTCCTGTACGACGACCTGTTTGTAGAGGGCTTTACGCTTCTCCACGTCGCTGGTCAGACGGGCTTCCTGCAACCACTGGTCAACCTGCGGATTGCTGTATTTACCATCGTTCAGACCGCCTTTGGTATTGAGGAACGAGAAGATATTACCGTCGGGATCCGGGCGTCCTGACCAGCCGGACATGCTCATTTTGAATTCACCGCTTTGCTGGCGATCCAGCAGCGTGGCGTATTCGGTCATTTGCAGATTCAGGTTGATGCCCGCTTCGCTGACCATCGCCTGAAGCACCTGCGCAACCTGCTGGGACGTCGGGTTGTTGGCGACCAGGAAATCAATGGTCAGCGGCGTTTTCACACCGGCTTCCGCCAGCAGCGCTTTGGCTTTTTCGATATCGCGTTTTGGCACCGGAATGTTGGCGTGATACGGGCTGGCAGGCGAGAAGGCCTGATTCGCCGGCGTGTACTGCCCCTGGAACACCACCTGATTCAATGCGTCGCGGTCAATCGCCAGCGATAATGCCTGACGTACACGGGCATCTTTCGCCAGCGGTGTATTGGTGTTGGCGGTGCCGTTGGCGAGGTTAATTGTTAGCCCCATATACCCCAGGCCGGTGGTGCTGGCCAGTTGCAGATTGCTGTCGGCTTTCACCGTGGCGGTGTCGCTGGCGGCAATGCCTTCGGTGATATCCAGATCACCTGCACGCAGGTTAGCCAGGCGCACGGACGCATCAGGGATCGGCAGGAACACCACTTTATCGAAGTGATATGCGCCTTTGTTCCAGTAATTCTCAAACCGTTTCAGCACGATGCGATCCTGCTGAACGCGGCTGACAAACTCATACGGACCGGAACAGACCGGATGCGCGGCTACATTGCCCTTGGCCGTTGCCTCTGGCGCCATCATGGTGCCCGCGCGGTCAGTCAGTTGCATCAGCAGCGCGGCATCCGCCGTTTTCAGATGGAAAACCACGGTGTACGGCGCGGTGACTTCCACGGATTCAACCGAGGACAGCTCACTTTTACGCAAAGAACCCGGCAGCGTCAGATAACGTTCGATGTTGTATTTCACCGACTGCGCATCGAATTTTTCGCCGTCCTGGAAAGTCACGCCTTCGCGCAAATTCAGGGTCAGCGTTTTGCCATCCTCGCTGTACGCCCAGTCTTTCGCCAGACCCGGAACGATTTGCAGATGCTGATCGACATCCACCAGCCGTTCGCACATGGCGCTGAACACGAAACGCCCGTAATAGGTGCGCGCCGTGGCCGGATCCAGCATGTCAGGATCGCTGCCAAGGCCGATACGCAGGGTGCTTTCCGCATGGGCGAGGCCCGCAGACGTCAGCAACATGAAGGCCGGAATGCAGGCAGTTAAGCGGGGTGCAAATTTCATGGTCGGGTTCCCAGAGTTGATGTCGGAGTGGAAAGTGAAAGCCGGTTCTGGCTCGCTTGTTCAAACAGCGCACGCCGTAAGGTGAAAGCGGCGGACGGCGGCGGAACCAGCACCGAAGTGCGATCCCGTTGCAGTTCGCTCCAGCGGTGGCAGGCCACCATGCGGTTGTCACTGACGGTTTCAAGTTGCGGCTCCACCAGTCGACATTCGTCGGTGGCGTAGGCGCAGCGGGTATGGAAACGGCAGCCGGTCGGCATATTGGCCGGATTGGGCATATCGCCCTGCAGCAGCGGCACCGGACGTTTCACCCCCGGCGCGAGCTGTGGCGCGGAAGCGATCAGCGCCTGGGTATACGGATGCAGCGGCTGGTCGAAAATGTCATCGGTGCTGGCGAGTTCGACGATTTGCCCGAGGTACATCACCGCCACGCGGTCGCTCATATGGCGGATCACCGCCAGACCGTGCGCGACGACGATCATCGTCAGGCCAAACTGCTGTTTAAGATTTTCCAGCAGATTGACTACCTGCGCCTGTACCGACACATCCAGCGCCGACACCGGCTCATCACCCAGCAGCAGTTTTGGCGATGACGCCAGCGCACGCGCAATGCCGATACGCTGGCGCTGACCGCCGGAAAACTCATGCGGATAACGGTTACTGAATGCGGCGGGCAGGCCGACGGTGGTCAGCAGTTCGCGCACTTTGGCCTGCCTGTCCGCTTTGCCGCTGACGATGTTGTGCAACCACAGGGGTTCGCCAACGATTTCTTCTACCGTCATGCGCGGGTTGAGCGAGGCAAACGGATCCTGAAAAATGATTTGCAGGTCGCGGCGCAGCTTTTTCATCTGGTCAGCAGAAAACTGTTTCAGGTTTTCGCCTTCATAAAACACGTCGCCGTCGGTGGCGCTGAGTAACTGTAATAAAAGACGTCCAAGGGTCGATTTTCCCGAGCCGGATTCGCCGACAATCGCCAGTGTTTCGCCATGCCAGACGCGCAGCGAAACGCGATCCACCGCCTGCACGATTTTGGGTTTCGTGAACAGCGTTGAAGGGCCTTTGAAGACTTTGGTCAGCCCGGCGGCTTCCAGAATGGGGCGGGGTGCGAGACTCATGCGCAGGCTCCTTCAGCGGACAGGGCAAAAAAATTTTCCAGCGGCGCATAAAAACAGGCGACGTGGTGCGAAGACTGATGCAGCGGACGCAACGCCGGACGTTCCTGATGGCAGCGCGCATCGGCAAACGGACAGCGCGTCGAAAAGCGGCAGCCTTTCGGCATATCTTTCGGCAGCGGTACGGCGCCGGGAATGGTGGAAAGCGCGCCCTGACGCGAGGCCAGCGACGGCATCGATCCCATCAGCCCGATGGTGTACGGATGCTGCGGATTATTGAAAATATCGGCCACCAGACCCTGTTCGACGATTTGTCCGGCATACATCACCGCCACGCTGTCAGCGACTTCCGCCACCACGCCGAGGTCATGGGTGATCAGCAACAATGCGCTGCCGGTTTCCTGCTGAATGCGGTTGAGCAGGGCGAGGATCTGCGCCTGAATGGTGACGTCCAGCGCGGTAGTCGGTTCGTCGGCAATCAGCAATTGCGGACGGTTGATCAGCGCCATCGCAATCATCACCCGCTGGCGCATACCGCCGGAAAGCTGGTGCGGATAAGCGTCCATCCGCAATTCCGGCGCAGGAATTTGCACCTTTTTCAGGATTTCCAGCGCCTGCATTCGTGCCTGTTTTTTATCCGCACCCTGATGACGCACTACGGCTTCAGCCAGCTGATCGCCGAGTGTCAGCGCCGGATTGAGTGAGGTCATCGGTTCCTGAAAAATCATCGCCAGCTCCTGACCGCGCAGGTCGGCGTACTGGCGTTCAGATAGCCCGAGCAGCGAGGTGTCATTCAGGCGGATATCGCCCTGCAACACATTGGCGCTGGCAGGCAATAGCCCCATCAGCGCGAGCGATGTCACGCTTTTGCCGCAACCGGATTCCCCGACCAGCGCCAGCGTTTTTCCGGCTTCCAGCTGCAAGGAAATACCGTCGAGCACGGTCGCGGGGGAGCCGGAAAACTGCACCCGCAGGTCGCTGATATGTAACAGCGGCGTGACGGGTTTGGCCGGGTCAGTCATCAGTAAAATCCTCGTCATCATCATTCAGGGTGGAAAGAAACGCCTGTTGCAGCGCCAGAAGGTGCTCGCGCATGACTCTGGCGGCCTCTTTGGGCTGGCGTGCGGCGATGTGTTCTACGATGCGCTCATGGTGATCGTCGTAACGGTTCAGGCGCTCCTGATTTCGTGCGGCGTTACGCACCGCCAGCCAGCTCGGATCACGGCGGATTGCATCGACGGCATCGAACAATCCAAGTAACAGCCGGTTTCCGGCGGCATCGGCAATCGCGCGGTGAAATGCGCTGTCCCACAGTTCAATCTGATCCGGATCGCCGCGTGACATGGTTTTCACCTTGTCGAGCAAACGGCGCATCAGCTGGATCTGTTCCGGCGTGGCGCGCAGTGCGGCGTATTTCGCCAGCCCCGGTTCGAGCTGCAAACGCGCTTCCATCACTTCCTGCAAGTTCGATTGCTTCGGTAACGTCTGCAAACTCAGCGGCTGCGCAGGACCGTTCGGCCCGATAAACGTGCCTTTCCCCTGTTTGCGCCACACGCGGCCTTCTTCTGCCAGCACATCCAGCGCCCGGCGGATTTCACGGCGGCCAACGTTAAACATCTGCATCAGATCGCGTTCCGCCGGTAACGGCTGAGTCTGATCGGGATGCTGCTGTATCAGCTGACGCAGCTGTTCCAGTGCTGAGTTCGAGGTCCCGTTAGAAGGGGGCAGCGCCCCGGAATTTGTTGGCATATTTCAGTTTCCCGCTGGGAATTAAATCGTTAATCAGTCCTTTGCATTTTCTGAACCAATTTTTTAATGGTTCGTGAGAAACTTAGGCAGAACGGGAAATTTGTTTTTAATTTCAAACGACTAAAAATTACACACTTTAATTGGAAGATCGCTTTCAGTATTTATAAGGTGTTGATATCTGGCTGATATGCACACGCGTGGTGCGTTAAATTAATGTTAACGGATCGTAATGGTGCGTGGTGTGGCGGTATGAGAAGTAGATCAAATAAGCGTAATAAGTTGGCTAATGGTTCGCTATATGGTTGCTTCACCAAAGAAGGAAAGGGTCGGGCGGGGTAATAAGGAATAATTCGCAAGTCGTAGCGGACACGGGCAGTGGTTTCGTCTGCAAGTTTGTGAGTACTGGTGAAG
>NZ_JYDG01000122.1:0-12247 GCF_003263545.1 Rahnella sp. AN3-3W3 | reverse complement strand
AGGTGCTTCGCAGGCAGGGCCACGTCTTGAACCACAAGCGGGTACACCGGATTTACTGTCGCTAAAACTGAATTTTCGTCGTAGAGGTAAACAACGCATGCCGGTGCGCAATCCGGCTCCGCCGGCAACGCCGGAGGCACTTAACCAAAATTAGTCGATTGATTTATGTACGATGCGCTGACATGCGGCCGACGTTTCGGACTTTCAACGTCGTCGATGATTTTAACCGCGAGGCTCTGGCCATCGAAATTGACCTAAATATCCCGGCACAGCGCATTGTGCGTGTTCTGGACAAAATAGTGGCAAACCGTGGATATCCGCTGAAAATGCGGATGGATAACGGCCCGGAACTGATATCACTGGCTCTGGCGCAATGGGCTGAGGACCATGCTGTGATGCTGGAATTTATCAAGCCGGGTAAGCCGATGCAGAATGCGTTTATCGAAGGGTTTAACCGAACGTACCGGACAGAAATACTGGATTTTTATCTGTTCAGAACGCTGAACGAAGCACGGGAAATAACGCAGCGCTGGCTGAATGAATACAACAGTGAACGGCCCCATGAATCCCTGAATAACCTGACGCCGGAAGAATACCGGCTGATGGCTGAGAAGACGGAAATCTCAAAAGTGTGTGGAACTAAAACGGGTATGCTTGCAAATCCATCTTGATTTCAAAATAGTGACATAGGTAGACTCTAAGAAATATCATTGGAAAATTGCCATCTTAAAACTTTATAAAAAAATTAACAGATGCATTAAGATAACTAAACCTTCTCAAATGTAACATTTTCAATGGGTGCTAAATAAAAATTTTATGTAACTCTAATAAGGTGTACCTGTGATGCTTTAAAAAAATTAGATAAACTTAAATTTTATTAACTTGCCAAATGTTATAAAAAATATATATTCCCAAGAAGAAATTGCTTACTTAAGCAAGTACCATTTCAATTAGTATAATGATATTAAAAATAGTGACAACATACCTAAAGGTGTAATTATGAATATTGGGATTATTAGTGATGTTCACAACAATGGCCTATCCGAGCAAGAGGTCATATCTACTTGCATTGATAATATAATCAATAATGGAGTATCTGGTATTTTAATCGCCGGTGATATTGGAGATTATGAGTCGAGGCGTAAAAATTTTTTTGAAATACTAAAGTTAAAGTCGGAAAAATATCACTTTCCAAATATCATATCAATGCTTGGTAATCATGATGTTAGGACTGGCGCACTACCTGATAAAAACTTAGATCCTGATTTGGTGAAGTTATATCATTCGTATCTGGATAATTTCAACTTAGAGTACTCAGACGATTTTATGAGTATTTGTTCGGTGATAAATGGATATTACTTTATCTGCTTAAACACTGACTTTGGACTCAAAGATCAAATGAAAATTAAAGACATTGCGATTGAATGGCTCGATAAAACTCTCCAAAAAGCTTCAGTTGATGACAAGCCAATTTTTTTATTAACACATCAGCCATTTAACTTTACACACTGGAGATCAAGTCTGTTTGGTGGATTTGGAGATCAAGATGAGTGCCTCAAAGAAATTTTGATAAAGTATCCGCAGGTAGTTTGCTTGTGTGGGCACATACATAATGGTTTGGGAACAATTGAATTTATTCAACGTCCATTCGGTACACTTATTGAAATACCTAGCCTAACTAAGGGTGAAAATGGAGTGACCGATATGGGAACCGGATGGCTTGTAAAAATCCAAGAGGATAAGTTATTTTTCGAAGCTTGGGATTTTTATAAAAATATCCACCTTGATAAATATGATAAAACTTTAAATCTTCCAACCATTCCAATGCTATTAAAGCAATCTTTAGATTTAGGCATTGAGTTGAATCATGATTTGGCAGAGAATATCGAATTCTTAGTGAGTAAAGAATATGATAATGATATTCCTGATGGTGATAATACATATAGAGACCAAAGTTATTACGGACTACAAAAAATATATGGCGATGATACCTGGATTGAAATAGAAAATGTAAGGGGTGAGATTATTGAATTACTGAAAGGGACTGAAGGCGTAGTTCATATCTGTAAATAGGTTAATAATTTGAGTTGGCATACCTCTTACAGTTTTCAAAAAATGCTAGCCAATCTAACTTGAAATGTATTTGCTAATAGTCATCATAGATATTGCTTAAACTTAAAGTAATGTTTTTATCAAGACTAGCATTTCCAAAATACGCTACTGGATAAAAATTTCATTATGTTTTGGCAAATTAATTAAATTTATGCCTGGAGTGAAGATTATGGTTTTGGATATTTTAACTGATAATCAAGCATTAACCTGGCTGATAGTCGCGGGGTTTTCTGCTTGGGGAGGGGTTGTTAGATATCTAATGGATAGACAGGGACGCAGATATAATTGGAGTTGGATGGGCGTCATTAGCCAAATAGTTATTTCAAGCTTTACAGGAGTGCTTGGCGGTCTACTAAGCTTAGAGAATGGAGGTAGCGATTATATGACATTCGCAATCTCAGGGCTTTTCGGCACGTTAGGTAGCACCGCTTTAAGCTATCTGTGGCATCGTTTTATGGGGAAGAAAAGTCATGAGTAGATTTTCATTAGGAAAAGTAAGTTTGAAAAATTTACAAGGTGTACATCCAGACTTAGTGAAGATTATTAAACTTGCTATAAGCATATCACGAATAGATTTTAGAGTAATAGAAGGGGTTCGTAGCGAAGAGCGTCAACGCCAGATGGTTATGAGCGGTCGTAGTCTTACACAAAATAGTCGGCACCTTACTGGACATGCTATTGACGTAGTACCTATTGTTGATAATAAAGTTCCTTGGGATGACTTTTCAATTTTTGAAGAGTTAGCGAAAATAATTAAAAAAGCAGCTAAAGATTTAGATATTCCTATTATTTGGGGAGGAGAATGGTCAAAACTAAAAGATGGTCCTCATTTCGAACTACCTAGGTCATTTTACCCATAATAATAGAGTCTTATTAGTGCGAAAAAATAATCAATTTATATAAATCACTAATCACTAATTACAGAACTAAATGCTGGGATAAATATTAATCATAAAATTCTATTGGGTTTTATATTTTAGAATTTCACTCATAGGAAAACACAAGTATGTAATGATCTGAAAGAACTTCGTTTCTAAAAGTTTGAAAAAACTTAAAAACATTCAAAAAATTCACTCAATATAGTCTTAACGAACATGGGGGTTATATGCCTAGTACGAATGACAGAAATAAAAATGAAACTAAAGAAATTAATGAAGTTCCTTCCTGGGGGCCTTCCTTAACTTCATATTTCACAAAAGACAAGTATGAATTAATTTACGTAGAGCAAATGGTTCCATCAATGGGAGACGAAATCAGCATATACTGGAGTGGTTGTAATTTTTATTTCGAAGAGAGAGGTGGTTACTCAGGTATTCAGCATCAGAATGATAAAGAAATTGATGGGAAAATTTTCACTAGAAATAATATTTGCTCAATTTGGGACTTAGATTCATTAGACCCATCACTTCCCTCAGAAGTTACTTTGACCTATGGGTTACCTGGATTACATTCTAGTCACTTTGGGGGGGAGGGTACTGGCCTTCATACATCACATCCCATGCCATGGACCCCAAATCAATGGTATGCAATAGTCATTAGACGGTGGGACAACCCAGTTAGCTCGAAAACTACAGGAATGGCAATGTTTATGTATTCTTACCTTGATTCTAAGTGGACGCATTATATGTCAGCTGATGTTCCCGGGGTAAGGGTCCCACTTACTGGAAATACGTGTAACAGTTTCCTTGAACGTTTTTCAGGGACCGCCGAGTCATACCATGGTATTTATGGACAGCATTTTAGAATGGACGAACATGGTGTTTGGGAAAAACCTTTTAAATATGTCGCATCAGCTGGGGGTAGACCTGAAATATGGGATGCGGAACTATACCAAGACGCAAATGTAAAATTAAGTGTTGGGAAATCAAATAATCAATCAACAACTATAACATTGAATCCTAACCAGTGGGATAGTAAACCAAAACCAGTTATTCCACCTCTAGTTGACTCTTTGTCTACAACCTACACAGAAAATAATAAGCATATTTGTATTTCATGGGAGGTTAATGAATCAACTCCTCCGCAGTTAACATTTTACATTGAAGTTAGAAAGGAGATGAAGAATGGAGAGCTTAAAATTGGTTACAATGAAACGTCTCCACATAAAAGGGATATCCAGTTAGATGTGGAATGTTTAGAACCTGGATTGTATCATGTGAGTTTTGAGTATTATGATATTTTTAATCAAAAATCAAATACTAAACACAGTTCATTCATAGTGTGAAATCTTAATTCATTTCTAATACCGAGTGATGTTATCACTCAAGATAGAACGATTAAGAAAATTCAATTAGATGTTAATCCTTTGTTGTAATGGTGCTTATATCTATCTATAGGTAAGCGTTAAACAATCAGTAATAATCCTATATTTAGAAAGTAATAATATTTTTCCAAGGTAAGTATTAAAAAAGAAGGTTAATATGAGTATATTAAAGTTATGTACATTACTTATGCCCTGCCTTATTTATGCCAACAGTAGTATATCTGCTACACCAACGATGGACTGGCGGATAAACTCTTCAGAGCCATTAAATCAAATTACGTTTGGGATAACTATTAATGAGGCAGCTCCTATCGATGAGTTTTATTTTGCAAACCAATTCAGTTTCACTGGTGGAGGTGGCGGAGGTTATACTGGAATCCAACCAACTAAAAATACTAGCCATGGTAAACGGCAGTTTTTAGTTTTATTTAGCAGTTTCAGAAAAGACACAACGGTAAATCACTTAAATTGTAAAAGTGGAGCGGATGGAGGAAAAGCTGGTGCCACTTGCCGACTTTACATCCCAGGTGAGCTAGGTGACTCATTTTTATTTCATGTCAAGAAAGAAGGACAACTCATGACTGGTGCAGTGTTGAATAAAAGTACTGGTCGTGAGGATATCATTGGTCAATGGAAGATTGGAATGTCATCAGGTAGCTTAGCTATTTCACATTCATCTTGGATTGAAAATTATAAAATGAATGATCCGAACTTCAAACTTACCTGTGATAATAAAGGTTGGCCGTACTACGAAGTAAAGTTTTTACCACCAACCGGAAATTATGGGAAGATTCAAGGTACTATTTCTACCTTATCCAGGGGCTCTGATGCTTGTCCTGGAGCTATTACCTGGAGTCATGATAAGACTGGAACTTTAGTCAAAGGTGGCTTTAGATAATTTATCATTCACTTTTATAAACGAATCATAAAATGCCTCTGGCAAATGGATGCTGCCTTTTTTATTCGTAATTTAGCTCAAGTGGACTAAGTTATGCTTAAAGTTAGAACGATCGCTAAACCGGAGTTGCACTCGAAGGTTTCAAAGAAAAAAACCGTGAAATCACTCTTACTATTGGTCTTTTTTTTGATGGTACCGGTAATTATGCCAATAATAGTAGTGAGATTCAGACTCCTTGTTCAACTATGCCGTAGGCGTACTACTGTTCTCACAAAACTAATATACGAAAAAGAATTGATGACTCGATAGATCAATGAGTTAAATTTATATTTAAACTGCTTTTATTTTAATTTAAAGCAAAAGGTTGTTATTATTGATATATTAAAAATGTTTTAACAGTTTACATTTGACTATCCAATCGTTTATTATATTAATTATCTAGGATTTAGAAAATGGAAAAAAAATACAAATTACTTGTAAAATTCAAACAAGAATACATCTCTCATGTAAAAGATGGTGTTTTATATTTTCATGATAAAGAGACTATGTTAAGAGACAGTTATTTCATATTTAACCTTGATTATAGGATGGCTATTCCTGATCTGGCTGCTAACGGAAAAAAAGAATTCACAGAAAATAACATAGACCTCTCTCAATATAAAGGTCTTGTTTATGTTGACAATGATATGACATCCCGTGAGCTGGAAGAAATTGCAGACAAATTAAGACAACTAAATATTGTAGAATATGTCGTTTTAGAGCCAGCAGAACCTATCATCCCGCCCTCCATGCCTGACTTGGAGGAGCCATGTATCAGAGTATTGTCTAACACTCCCGACCTCTCGAGCTATCAAACATATAATCGTGACCAGGCTGGAGCTGACGTTTACGGTATTGATGCTGACTACGCTTGGTCAATAGGTATTACCGGGAAAGGTGTCAGATGTGCAGATATTGAATGGGGTAATATTTATGGTCATGAAAATTTAAAAAGTGATAACTTCATAGAGCTTGTTGCTACAACTAACCATTCTAATGACGACCATGGCGCTGGCGTGGCAGGTGTTATTTTCGCTAGAGGTAATGGTTTTGGTATGAAAGGGGCAGCCAATGGTCTTGATTACTTCTATGGAATATCTGAAATAACTCATGGCAGGCCCGCTGGTATTGCCAAGGGACTGGAGTATCTTCGCCCTGGAGATGTTTTCTTATTTGAGATGCAAACTGGGGGGCAAAACGGCAACTATGTACCACCTGATTTTAATATGGCTGTTTGGGATTTGACAAAAAACGCGACAGATAATGGAATTATTGTTGTTATGACTGCAGGAAATGGGAGCGAGGATTTGGATGACCCCTTTTACGAAAATTATAGAAAACGGGGAGATAATGGCGCTATTCGTGTAGGTGCCGGAACAAAAGTCGGTCGTCACCGAGCCTCTTTTTCTACTTATGGCAGTAGCATGGTTCATTTGCAAGGATGGGGTGACTGGACAGTCGCGACTACTGGAGGTGGTAATCTTTTTAACGCTGGCCCCTTAAGAAACTATAGATCTAATTTTAGTGGTACATCATCTGCCGGACCAATAGTTGCCTCTGCAGTTATTGCAGTACAGTCATGGTATAAAGCGAATAATAATGGTGAAGTATTATCTCCTCATGCTATGAGAGAGCTTTTAATCAAAACAGGTACTCGACAAGGAAGCGGCGGACATGTTGGTCCTCTTCCTAATATTAGAAGGGCGATAGAAGCACTCCAAATTAGTGGTGATAAACCTGTTCTATGGTCTCCAAATTCTGTTCGTTACGAAGTCGATGATCTTGTTGAACACAATGGAAGGAAATATATTTGTACTCAAGCGCATGTATCGAATTCTGGTTGGGCGCCTGGGGTTGCGAATACACTTTGGAAATTAGTGGGTCAGGCTTTCTAGTCTTTCACGCTTTATCGAAATTGCAGGGCTAAATAAAGTTATATGGGGTTCCGGCGTAGAACCCCATTAGTACAGCAGAAGGTCGTCATGCGACGGCCAGAAATGTTTTCACGGAAAACGAGGTGAATTAAGGTAAGACTACCGTGAAGATTAATAAGGTCAGCTTGGTTCTATGGGACTGGTACTGAACATGACCGTGCTGTTGAATACAATTTACATGGGTGCTACGTTACAGCAGTTGCGTCAGCAAGGTTATCCAGTTCTGGAAGAAGATATGGCCTGACTATCACCCCTGTTATGTGGGCATATAAACATGTTGGGGTGTTACTCCTTCACGGTACCTATAACTGACTGCATCCGTGGAATCTGCTGCTAGATTCCCTTTAGCCAGATTAGTCAGCTCCTGCGCCGCCCCCGGTGCAGAGGCTATACCGCCCGCTGCGGTTAAGGTCGCGACATTAGGTGTACTGGTTCGGTTCTGTCGCATTATGACGGCGTTAGTTAACATGCTGTTTTTTTATGATGTTGCCGGCTCATGCCTCTGATACGTAAAGCTTTCAAACGCCTGCATTACCCTATTGATGCTATTGCCCAATGTGTTCGCTGGTATCTGGCTTATGCCATTAGCCTACGAATCTCGAAGAAATGATGGCCGAGCGCGGCTTTATCGTTGACCATTCTACGCTTCACCGCTGGGTTATCCGGCTGGTGACGCTGACCTCCTGAAACGGCTGGTCACTGATCTCAGTCTGGACAAGGAAATGCTACAGGACGTCATCCGAAAAAAGTTCTGAGGCCGGTGCAGAAACGCTAGGCGGTCGAATACCTGCTGGCGGCACCGCATCCATGCTCAAAAAGCAAAAGTCACAGTATAGCGAAGCGCTGAGCCGTTCCTCCGCTATCTTCAGGCGCGCGGAGGAAGGCATTAGGATAATGAAAAACAAGATGGATGCTAGGTGAGTAGGCTAGCATCCAAAATGGGTCAATGTAGAATGTGAGTCATAAGAAGTGGGTATAGCGGGAAATATCTGCAATCTGAAAGCTCTTAGCGTGTTTTTTTACATTAATGGCGCTCAAACACCGATCTCTGATTTATCCCGACACCGATATTGGGAAGGGATCAAATATCAGAAGATCTCTAAAAGCGAATGGCCCGTTTTTAGCGAATAATTTCATTATCACTAAGTCGCAGTAATAACATGCACATAGAGAACCTGTTTAATAACGACTCTCAGTTTTATAAAAAGCAATACAACTTAGGAATATTTAAACGCATTTGAACGTCAGGCGAGCAACGCCATTAACTAGTAAGTGTGTATCAATTTCAGTTTTAACTTCACTCATGGATTTATTTTGTACCCTACAAAAATCAGAAGCCTTTTTAGTTGCAGTCCCAATAGCACCTTGTATACGTCCTGCAGCAGGCGCTGCCTCTACTTCAGTGAGATAGTCGCCATTATTCAGCTTTTTAACATCAGATTGATATGTCAAGCCCAACCCTTGAAACTTAGTTTTATCATTTTGCACAGCGCAACCGCTTAACAAAGAACCCATTAAAACAGTGGCGACAACTATTGATGATTTCATGTGAAGAATAATCCTTATCTATTTGGTTAGCCTCTATTCTACAAACCGGAATGAAACATTAATTAAACCAATTGCTATTTATAAATTTGCATAAGGTTATCGCATTGAATATTATAAGAAATAAACGATGCTTACCGACTAACAAGATCGTCAGCGTTGACTATGTTAAAAACGTCAAAAAATTGAAGGTATAGGTAGTACAGCTACCGCGGAATTAACAACTTTCAGTATTCATTCATTCAGTCATTTATGTAGTCGGCGCAGACAAACAAGCAACCAATCGTTTTGACCTGCAGCCCATGATTCAAGACACATCGATGAGAGTATGGATTCCTGACTTCCGTTCTTCGCCTATTTCGGACAGTGTTCACTCAGCTGCCCGCTTTGTGCCAGAAGCGGACGTTTTCTTTAAGCCTGAACTGCCAAATTTCCATCAGTATCAAAACCATGAAACTGTGTGTGCCGCAAAGCGGTTTTCAGGTAATCTGGGACTGAGACCAGATTTAGCTTTAAGCAATGCACCGCCATATTCAAACAGCGCAGTGATTAACGCTGTAGCCGTGCTGCAATAGTGGCGGGTAGCGAGTGTCGGACAGGTGCTCTGGATTCCAGATGACGTCAGAATAGCGTCTGTGGTCCCATCGGGGCGGTAACGGACAACACGCTTCCCCCCATTCAGCATTCCATAGATAGCCCATCTCATCTGACCAGCTACCAGTTTATTAGTACACCCCGATGTTAGTGAGTCATCATAAGCCACATGAGGACATTCCCATGAATCAGCGCAATTCACGCAATAAGCGTGCTATGGTCATAGTATATAAACAGAATAATTATTTTTATTGCCTATAAATAATCGTAAACGTGGCGCTGGCTTTTGCGGTGCCCGTGGTGATATTACTTCCCGTCTGATAGTAGCGGGCTTTTAGTGGAACTATATAGTCTCGGCTCCCCGGAGTATTAGCAACCCCAAGATATGTCTCGGTAGACAAGGGCAAAGGAACATCCTTGTAAAGAAGCTGTATACCCACGCCCGACGCACCTTCGTTTGCACCAGTCAGGTTCAGTATCCCCTGTAATGCATTCTGCGCGCTGCCGTCTATCCGGAAATAAATATTGGTTTGGCTATCGCAGTTTAAAGTGATTTGGAAAAAACGCGTGTTTGCATCACCCGGCCAGGTGCCCGGGCCCTTGAATGCCCGCTTTTCTACCGTTCCCATTGGGACGATTATCGCGGTATCTTGCACACTGCATGCCACACTTTTGACGTTGAACGCGGGGATGTTAATAGCTGACTCAGGTTCAAAAGTTGTCCCCTGATTGTAGAGTATGAACGCACCGGCCTTTCCTACAGCAAGGTTTCCGGTTCCCGTCGTTTGCGCCGTTTTGTAAAACTGGATGTTTGCTTGTGCGGTAATTGGCTGAAAAGTAAGAATTCCCCCAGCACCACATACTCCTTTAGTGTTTTTATTCCCACCCATATCATTCGTCCCATCAACATAATACGTATAGGCGTTGTTACAATTACTGACAGATGTGACACCTACCGCGTAACCTATGCCCGCAATATTGGTGCTGTAAATGCGCCTCCCAGACAGCATCATTGCATAAGTCCCCTCTGCCTTTACCCCAAATGTCTGGGCAATTAAGGCCGGAGCAGGCTCATTCGTGCAGTTGTAAACCGACACCACCCCGGAGACCAGCTCATTGCCTATAGCTGAGCCTACCGGCTGGTCCCTTTGCACTATCAGGTCTGGGGCCGGAAGAGTAGTCGCGGCGGTCACCAGTTTGCATTCATAAGCCTGTGCATCGGAAGCCATTGCCCAGAAAAGAACGCCACTTAGACCAAACCAAAATCGCTTTTTCATTCATTAACCCTCTTCATGGCAGCGCGAATGGATAAGCGTCACATCGGTCGCGTACCCCAGATTACGGGTTCCCTTGTCAGGCATACCGCTCACATAAACCCATTATCCATCCGTCAGCGCGGAGCCTGATGAGCGTTGACAACTTCTGCTGACGCACCCAATGAAAAATGAAAGGAGGGATGCCAGTGTCAGCATAATATTTAAAACGCTGAGTTTACCCCAAGCCATAAGCGTAAAAGTTTTCATAAATATATAGATTGCACAGCTAAATTGGCGCGATTACGTTTTTGTAAAAACAAAAACTGCAATCTTTCATTTTTTATCTGAGCAAGATTCGTTCTTAATTTATAGTTAAGACTGAGGCCTTCCCTGTTAAGTTGTCATCAGATTATGACTGGCTTTTTAATATTTTAAAATTCAAACAACCCTCAAATTTAACGAGAGTTGGTTAGGGTTTTATTTAGATTCCCTTAATCATAACCAAGTAAATAACATTAATGAAACCTGTTTATAACGATCAATTAAACAAATTTTAATAGCCATGGCCTATCAAAATAATTTCAATGATCGATTGTAACGATCAAACTCTTGACTTCGTTCGCTACTTAACCTAAATTCGCATCAATGCTCAATTAACCAGCTTCTTTTAAGCTGATTTGCGAGCAGTCAAAGACCTAACTTAAAAATAAAGCGAATATTGATTACTTAAAAATCCATGGAATTTATAATTTTTTGTTCATAATAAAAAGTATGCGCATGGAGCGAGTTGAGCGGACAATATAGTTAAGCAGATTATAACGCTCATGAAATACTTAAAAAAATGCCTCATGAAATAAAATATTCTATAGTTTGTTGATGGTTAATTGATAAAGCAATGCTAGCAACAATCCATTTTTTATGGATATAAACCTCCTAAAGGTAATGTAAGCACACCGGTTTTAGTTCCAGGCACTTTTTTGATATTTCCAGTTTCACAGCCATCAGCCGATACTCTTCCGGCGTCAGGTTTTTAAGGGATTCATGAGGACGCTCACTGTTGTATTCATTCTGCCAGCGTTCCGTTATTTCCCGTGCTTCATTCAGCGTTCTGAACAGATCAAAATCCGGTATTTCGGTCCGGTACGCTCGGTTAAACCGTTCTATAAACGCATTCTGTGTTAGCTAACCGGGCTTGATAAATTCCAGCATCACGCCATGCTCTTCGGCCCATTGCGCCAGAACCAGTGATATCAGTTCCGGTCAGTTATCCATCCGCATCCTCAGCGGATATCCCCGGTTTGCCACTATCCTGTCCAGCACCCGCACAACCCGCTGCGCCGGGATATTCAGGTCAATTTCGATAGCCAGAGCCTCGCGGTAAAATCATCCATGACGTTGAAAGTCCCAAACGTCGGCCACATTTTATCGCATCGTGAATAAAATCAATCGACCAGCTTTGGTTGAGTGCCTCCGGCGTTGCCAGCGGAGCCGTATTGCGCACCTGCAGGCTTCGTTTACCCTGACGACGAAAATTGAGTTTTAACAGACAGTAAATTCGGTGTACTCGCTTGTGATTCCAGAAGTGCCCCTGCCTGCGAAGCACCTG
>NZ_JYDG01000121.1:0-2014 GCF_003263545.1 Rahnella sp. AN3-3W3 | reverse complement strand
GCTCGAAGCCTGAAATTCGGGAATCGTGCAGCGATGACATTTTGCGCCACGCACGATTGCGTCAGAACATGTCCGTCATACCCGCGACAGCGCGCAGTAAAAAAAGCGCGGAGTCCAGAGGCCCGCGCGTTACCGGGTCTCTGGTCGGTGTGGGCCGATGCCCACGGTCTTGACCTTGAATTTGAAGTAGAATTTAAAATTCGCCCCCTTCGCCACGGCTCTGGCAAAAAAAAGCTTTGTTACAACGCTGGGCAGGAAATGTTCCGTGATGTAGCACGGGAGGAATTGACGCACATCGGCGCAAATGATAATTGTTATCATGTAAATTCATACCGTCAGGCAGGTTGTAATGGCACCGAATACAAAGTCCGCAGCAGCGTCCTGCTGCATCGTCGGCGGCGGTCCCGCAGGATTAATGCTGGGATATCTTCTGGCACGTAAGGGAATTGACGTCACCGTGCTGGAAAAACACAGCGACTTTTTGCGTGATTTTCGTGGCGACACGATCCATCCTTCAACGCTCGACATCATCTGGCGGCTGGGGTTTCTTGATGAATTCCTCGCCCTGCCGCATCAGCGTGCAGAAAAGCTGTACGGCGAAATCAACGGCAAAGAAACCACGCTGGCAGATTTCAGCCATTTACCCACTCAGTGCAAATTCATCGCGTTTATGCCGCAGTGGGATTTCCTTAATTTCATCGCCAGCAAGGCCGCACAACTGCCGAACTTTCATCTGATCCACAACGCGCAGGTGCTGTCGTTGCGGGAAGATAAATGTCAGGTTTCCGGCGTTCTTGCAGAAGTGAATGGCGAAACGCAGCATTTCGACGCTGATTTAGTGGTGGGTTGTGATGGCCGTAATTCCATCGTGCGTGAACAGGCCGGGATGGAAATCCGCCGTTATGGTGCACCGCGTGACGTACTGTGGCTGAAAATCAACAAGCGCCCAGACGATCCGCAGTGGTCGATGGGGCATCGCGGCCCGAAGAAAAACTTCATCATGATCGACCGTGGCGATTACTGGCAGTGCGGTTATTCGATCCCGAAAGACAGCCTGGATGGACTCAAAGCACAAGGCATCGCACCTTTTCTCGACCTGCTGGCGGAAGTGTCACCGTTTGAGCGCCTGCGTTTAGCCGACGATATTCTCAGTTGGGACGACGTGCGCCTGCTGGTGATCCGCATTGACCGCCTGAAAGAGTGGGCAAAACCGGGGCTGCTGTGCATCGGCGACGCAGCCCATGCGATGTCACCGATTGGCGGCGTCGGGGTGAATCTGGCGATTCAGGATGCGGTGGCGACGGCGAATATCATTACGGAACCGCTGAAAGCCGGACGTCTTACGCTGCGGCATTTGAAGCGCATCCAGCGCCGCCGGACGTTCCCGACGTGGGCGACGCAGGCGTTACAGATTATGATCAGTAAAGCAGGACAGAAACAAAGGAAGCGCGCCCCTTCACGGCTGGAAATGTGGTTGCGCGGACGGAAATTTATACCATTCCTGTTTGGGCGCCTCATCGGAGTCGGGTTTTATCGGGAAATCCCGAAGCTTTGATTTTGGATTAGCCATCCGAACTGGCCTTAAGATCTAGGTCTAGGTCAACACCTTGGGTTGCCACCCAAACTGGCCCTAAGAGGCGCCTATCGCCGCGCCTCTTAGGAATCTCCGGCTCTTTCACTGCGCGCTACCGCTCGCTGGCTATGTTTCAGGTATCGCAGTGACAGGCTGGAAATCTTGCCGCTGCGAGGTTCCTTCATTTCGGGATTGCAGCCTTGGGTCTGCAACCTCTCATTCAGCAAGCTTTCTGAATCGCCCGCACGATCTTAAATTCAAAAACACATGGATTTATCTTTTAGAAAAGCTGACTGGCGTGCTCAAAAATGGCACCGAATGAATGGTTCGAGACCTATGGCTCGAAACCTGAAATTCGGGAATCGTGCAGCGATGACATTTTGCGCCACTCACCAATGCGCCGGAACATGTCCGTCGTACCTGCGACAGCGCGCAGTGAAA
>NZ_JYDG01000120.1:0-11210 GCF_003263545.1 Rahnella sp. AN3-3W3 | reverse complement strand
GATCATTGATGTTAACGGGGGAAAATATTTTTCATACCATCGGACAAAAACACCGGAAGAAATCAAAAAAGAAATCGACAAGGCACAATCCACGGTATTAAGTCAGCACTCATCGATTGTCATGAGTGATAAAGCGCCAGCCATGGCAATGGCTTACGATCTGGCTATCGGTCAGTGCAAATCTCACGTTATTGAAGATGGCCGGTTCTGGCGGGATTTGTTACACCGTGCGGACTGGCGGCGGGAATATAACCCCAATCCTGACACATCAGAATATTACCAAACAGGGAGATTAAACCCTCGGGATATTAAACCCTATATGAACAAACCAGACGAAATTTTACCCAAGGGAGAATTCGAGGTAGTTAATGATTACGGCCCGCGCACCCGTACTCATGCGGCCCGTTATCCTGAAATACATAACCAGGAAATCCCTGTTTATCAGTGGCCGATGCCGTCCACGCTGACTGAAAAGGAATTAAAAAGAACATGAAAACACGCCCACGTATTGCCGCCGGTCTGGCGGCGCTTTTACTGCTTGCCGGATGTTATGGCCGCACCAGCGAAAAACCGGCGCAAATTATTTACCGTTTTGACGATCACCGCTATCTGGAATTAGTGGGATTTTATTGTCAGGGAGCTTTAAATTATGTCGATACAAAACGCGGAATAAAATCAGAAGTGCAAAGCCAATTTTATCAGGCTTTCGGGGAAAAACTCATCCATCCCTCTGAGCGTTATTTAGTGATACCGCATTGGGATGCACGTGCATTGGCAGTATCAAAAGACTATGGGCAAACATGGCAAACAGCATCAATTTCAGGAAACTACTTCCCAAGCAGTAAAGAGGCCGAATCAATTACCGTTGTTAATGATCGTGGTTATTTGCTGACAAAAGACGGGCGGTTATACGTGAGTTCAGCGCCGTTTGATGATCCGCGTGTTATGCCGGGGGGAGCGGGTATTCATTATAATATTGATGGTGAGAATCATAGTATTACTCCACAATTTCCCGGCAGGTCGTGGGGTATGGAATTTATAAAACAAAAAGATATACCTAATCTAACAATAAAATATTATTCAAACTGGCAAGATTTCCCGCAAAAAGTGCCAGATGTAAAAAACTATCAGGGATGGGATCATATGAAATGTAATCCAGGTTTGGGGCTTGAGGACAAATGAAAATAAGTCCACGTATTGCCGCCGGTCTGGCAGCACTTTTACTGGTTTCCGGTTGTTATGGCCGCACCAGCGATCCCCCTGCGCAGATTATTTACCGTTTTGACGATCATCGCTATCTGGAATTAGTGGGTTATTATTGTCAGGGGGCGTTAAATTATGTTGATACAAAACGAGGAATTAAATCAGAGATATCTAGCCAGTTTTACAGGGCTTTTGGAGAAAAGTACATTCATCCTTCTGAGCGTTATATCGTTGTCCCTGATTGGGATAGCAGAGGGTATGCAGTATCAAAAGACTATGGGCAGACATGGCAAACAGCCCCTAATTCAGGAAATTACACGCCAAACAACAGGCAAGCTGAATCTCTGACCGTTGTTAATGATCGTGGTTATTTGCTGACAAAAGACGGGCGTTTATACGTGAGTTCAGCGCCGTTTGATGATTTGCGCGTCAGAAAAGGAGGGGCGGGAATTGATTATATTATAGACGGGGAAACAAAACATCTTAACCCGCTTTCCGCCGGACCTAGTTGGGGCTTGGATTTTGTCAAAGAAAAGGATATGCCAAATTTAATTTATCAATATCTTTCAAACTGGCAGGATTTCCCGCAAAAAGTACCCGAGGTAAAAAATTATCAGGGATGGGATCATATGAAATGTAATCCAGGTTTGGGGCTTGAGGACAAATGAAGAAACTCCCACGCATTGTACTGGATTAGCCCTTGCGATCTTACCTGCCGCCCCTGCCGGGCGGTTTTACCCTCTTCGGCTTCCTTCCCCCTTCCAAATGTAAACCGCATTGATAATCGTTATCGTTTCTTTTATTGTTAGCGCCTCTTCAGGGAAACGTAAAGGAATCGGAAGAAGATGAATTTTCAGCATAATCTTTTCACTACGCTGTGCGTTAAACGAATGGCGGGCGGATTAGTCGGGCTTACGCTCGGTGTAATAAGCGTTACGGCGCAGGCTGTCACCGTGACAGATATTGCCGGGCGCACGGTGACTGTGCCCGATGATGTTCAGCGCGTTGTGCTCGGAGAAGGCCGGTTGTTCTTCGCCCTTTCCCTGCTCGAAGGCCAGAAACCTTTCGACCGCATTGTCGGCTGGCAGGGAGATTTCCGTAAGCTTGACCCGCAAACCTACGCCACCTATCAGGCGAAATTCCCGCAAATCGACAAAATTCCGCTGATTGGCAATACCAGCGCTGACAGCATCAGTCCGGAAAAAGTGCTGACGCTGAACCCGCAGCTGGCGATCTTTGGTTTATCAGGCCACGGACCGGGCAAAGAAAGTGAGCTGGTGAACCAGCTTCAGAAAGCCGGGGTGCCGGTGGTGTTTGTGGATTTCCGTACCTCTCCGCTGAAAAACACCCTGCCGAGTATGGAACTGCTGGGCAAAGTGCTGAACCGCGAGCAACAGGCGCAGGACTATATCCGTTTCTATCAGGACAACATCAAACGCGTCACCGATGTGACCAAAGACATTCCTGAGCAGGATAAACCCAAGGTGTTTATCGAATTGCGCGCTTCGACGGCAGATGAATGCTGCCGCTCAGCCGGTAACGGAAATATGGGTGACTTTATCGATCAGGCGGGCGGGGTGAATATCGCCAAACCTTTGCTGCCGGGTCCTCTCGGTCAGGTGAATCTGGAAAAAGTCATCGCTTCGCAGCCTGATGTGTATCTGGTCAGCGGTGGCGGTAAACCAGCAAAAGCTGGCGATCCGCACCCCGCCGGTTTAGTGCTGGGCGCGCAGACCACGCCGGAACAGGCGAGCGCCAGTCTGAAACCGCTGCTGGCGCGTAAGGGCATCAGTACCCTGAAAGCTGTCGAAGATGGCCGCAGTTTTGGCATCTGGCACAACTATTACAATTCCCCGTATAACGTGCTGGCCGTGCAGGTCTTCGCCAAAGCATTTTATCCGCAGAAGTTTGCCGATCTCAACCCGCAGCAAACTCAGAAACAACTTTATAAACAGTTCCTCGCCGTCGAACCGACCGGCACTTACTGGACAGAGTAAAAGGGACGCTGCCCCGGGCTGCCGGGGCTTTTTATCTCACGGAGAGAAGAAATGGTTAAGGTTAAATTTACACCGGCGGTTAAAGCCGGGCTGCTCGCACAACTGATTGCGGCCGCGATGCCGGTGATGGCGGAAGACGCCAGCGAAGTGAAAGAAAAAGAAGATCAGATGGTGGTGACGGCCTCCTCCATCGAACAAAATCTTAAAGATGCCCCCGCCAGTATCAGCGTGATCACCCGCGAAGATCTGCAAAAGAAACCGGTTCAAAACCTCAAAGACGTGCTGAAAGATGTTCCCGGCGTGCAAATCACTAATGAAAGTGACAACCGTCAGGGCGTCAGCATCCGCGGGCTGGGCAGCGGCTATACCCTGATTCTGGTTGATGGCAAACGAGTCAACTCCCGCAACGCGGTTTTCCGCCATAACGATTTCGATCTGAGCTGGATCCCCGCTGAATCTATCGAACGCATCGAAGTGGTGCGCGGTCCGATGTCTTCCTTATATGGCTCTGACGCGCTGGGTGGCGTGGTCAACATCATCACCCGCAAAGTCGGCACAAAGTGGCACGGCACGCTGAGCGCCGACACCACCGTTCAGGAACACCGCGATCGCGGCGACAGCGGCAACGGTAACTTCTTCGCCAGCGGCCCGCTGGTTGACGATTTACTGGGCGTGAAAGTTTACGGCGCGCTCGGTAAACGCGAGAAAGATCAGGCCAGTTCCGCCAGCGGCAGCACCGGTCAGCCGCGTATCGAAGGTTACACGTCGCGCAACGCCAACGTCGAATTCTCGCTGACGCCGGATGAAGATCAGGACATCACCTTCGGTTACGGGATGGACCGTCAGGACCGCGATTCCGACACGCTGGATAAAAACCGTATCGAACGCGAAAACTACTCGCTCGGCCATAATGGTCGCTGGGGCTTAGCGAATACCGAACTGCGTTTCTACGGTGAAAACATTGAGAACAAAAACGCCGAAACCATCACCTCGAAAAACAACTCCCTCGACGGCAAAGTGGTGATCCCGCTCGGCGATTACAACCAGTTCCTGACGTTTGGCGGCGAATACCGCAACGACAAACTGGAAGACGGCGTGAACATGAAAAACGGTGGCAGCACGCAGGCTAATCAGTACGCGCTGTTCCTGGAAGATGAGTGGCGGATGTTCGAAAATCTGGCGCTGACCGGCGGCGTGCGCATGGATGACCACGAAAACTACGGCGTCAACTGGAGTCCCCGTGCTTATCTGGTCTATAACGCCACCGACACCGTGACGATGAAAGGTGGCTGGGCATCGGCCTTCAAAGCGCCCTCTCTGTTACAGCTCAGCCCGGACTGGCAAAGCGCCTCCTGCCGCGGAAGTTGCAACGTGGTCGGCAGTAAGGATCTGAAAGCAGAAACCAGCGAAAGCGTGGAATTCGGCCTGTATTACGCCGGTCAGGAAGGCTTGCTGGAAGACGTGACCGCCAGTGCGACGGTGTTCCAGAATGACATCGACGACATGATCACGGTTATCCGAACCGCCAACCGCAGTCTGGCACCGACCTATCAGAACTTTGCTGGTTTCGATGCCAGCGGCAATCCGATCTTCCAGTATTACAACGTGAATAAAGCAAGGATCCGCGGACTGGAAACCGAGCTTGGTTTACCGCTAACCGACCAGCTGAACCTCAAGCTGAATTACACCTACAACGACGCCCGCGACCTGAGTAACGGCGGCAACAAACCGTTGTCCGAACTGCCATTCCATACCAGCAATGCGACGCTCGACTGGAAACCGCTGGATGCCTGGAGCTTCTATCTTTCCGCCAACTATAAAGGCAAAAGCCGCACCGTCACTGACGGCAACGCCACGCCTGGCGGATACACCATCTGGAACACCGGCGGTTCGTATGCGGTGAATAAAGCAGTAAAAATACGCGCCGGGGTACTGAATCTGACCGATAAAGATCTCAACCGCGACGACTACAGTTATAACGAAGATGGCCGCAGATATTTCGCTGCTGTCGATTACAGTTTCTGACAATAACCTCAGGCCGGGACACTTCACGTCCCGGCTGTTTCAGTGCTATATCTCTTTATCATTATTTTCAGATAAGGGATTTCCATGCCACTGCAATGCCTCATTCTTGATGATTACCAGAACGTTTCCCTTTCGCTGGCTGACTGGCACTCACTGACGCCGCAGGTAGAATGCCGGGCGCTGACTGAACATATTACCGATGAAAACGCGCTGGCAGAATCGCTGAAAGACGCTGAGATTGTGGTGATTATGCGTGAGCGAACGCCGTTCACCGCGGCGTTGTTTGCCCGTCTGCCCAAACTGAAACTCCTGATTACCTCGGGTATGCGCAATGCTTCCATAGATCTGGCTGCGGCAAAAAAGCATGGCGTGACCGTTTGCGGTACCGGCAGCGGACAGGCCGCGCCGGTTGAGCTGACCTGGGCACTGATCCTCGGGCTGGCGCGGCATCTGGTCACAGAAAATAATGCGCTGCGCCAGAACGGCCCGTGGCAAAGTACGGTCGGTTTTGGCCTGAACGGCAAGCGACTGGGTCTGCTGGGGCTGGGAAAAATTGGTCAGAAAGTGGCGCAGATAGCGAAAGCGTTTGGCATGGACGTCTGTGCCTGGAGCCAGAATCTTACCGCAGAACGCGCCGCAGAACATGCCGTGACGTTATGCGCATCGAAAGAAGAGTTGCTGCGAACCAGCGACGTGGTGTCCATTCATCTGGTGCTCGGCGACCGCACGCGCAACTTGCTGGGTGCGCAGGAACTGGCGCAGATGAAAGCCTCCGCTCTGCTGATCAATACCTCACGCGCCGCGATTGTTGATCAGCCCGCCCTGCTTGATGCGTTGCAAAACGGTGTGATTGCCGGTGCCGGGCTGGATGTGTTTGATGTCGAACCGCTGCCCGCTGACCACCCTTTCAGAACACAACCCAACGTACTGGCGACGCCGCATCTGGGCTACGTTTCCGATGGCAATTATCAGGTGTATTTCACCGAAGCCGTGGAAGATATTCAGGCGTTTCTGGCCGGTAAACCTGTAAGGGTTTTGGAATAAGGCTTAATCCTGAACGTAAATCACAGGCGTAAAAAAACCGGGTATCAACCCGGTTTTTGCTTTGAGAAGCGACGAAATTACTTGGTTTCGTTGGCTTTGATTTCGCCCATCGCTTTCAGCTTTTTGGACATTTCACGACGTTCTTTCGACAGGTCTGCATTGCGGATGATGTAATCATCTACACGATCTTCATAGTCGCCGCGCATGCTGGCAATGATTGCCTGGATTTCGTCGATGCTCATCCCTGGCTTGATGTAATCGCTCAGGTTGTCGAGCAGCAGAACACGTTTCTGGTTGTCACGGATTTTCTTCTCGTTGTCAGCAATTTCGCGTTGTAATTTGTTTTTACGACGGAAAATGCGCACAAACTCCAGAACGTCCTGGAAACTCGGCTTATTGATATTGTCCATTTTAACACCTTCGATTAAGTTACACAGATTCAGTGACTGACTTGTCGCAACCCGTTTTTGCCACCTGAAGAGTAGCGTAGCAAACACTGGCCTGCGAGCTCAGATAATCGTCCAATGGCTTCATCTTACCCGTTTTAGGCCACAGACAAAAATCCCTTCATGCTTTCGTTGTTTTAACGCTGTTTATTTGAGCTTCTTCTTTCTGCATCGTCATGGTGATGAGGTCGCCCATAGACTTCAGTTGTTCCGCCACCTGCGCGCTCAGCCATACATAACCGTAGACCTGCGCTTCCAGATGATTTGCCGCGTTCATTTCTGCCATCAGCGCTTTCAGTTCTTCAGCAGATTCATTGAGCTGATGATTAATAGTCAGCTCATCACCCTTCGTACCGTTCATCAGCATCAGACTGAGTTTTTCCAGCGTGCTGAGCATCAGCAACTGTGCACTGCGCAAGGTGCGGGCGTTGAGCATCAGGAAGTGGCTTTCGCGTGAACTCCAGTAAGCATCGGCCAGCAGTTCCAGCGTACACAGCAGATTGCGACTCAGCGTCTGGATCGCGTCAAACACTTCGCGCGGAATATGTGATTCTTTACTGGCAGGCGCGAAAAGCGAACGCATCTTGATCATCTGGCTCATAGACGTTTTCATTTTACCGTGCAGATGCGGACGCTCGAGCATGTTCGGCGACAACCACGCGCTGTAGAGTTTATTCAGCGACATCAGGTAATCGGCCATCTGTATACGCCAGTGAATAAACGCACGCTGCGGATAAATACTGGCGAAAAGCAGCGCCAGCAGGGAACCGAAAATCACATCGCCGGAACGCCACAGCGCGGTATTCATATCACCCGGCCCTGCGCCGCAGACCACCGCCAGCGTAATACCAATCAGCAGCGCCATATAAGGGCGTTTACCGAGGGTCAGATAGCCACTGACAAACATCACCACTGCGCACCACACCATCATCAGCGGAAAGGAATACAGTTCGAGCCATAAGGCAATCAGCCCTGAAGCCGAGCCTAAAACGGTTCCGCTGATACGCTCAAGCACGCGCTGAACGACGTTTCCCCAAAACGAAATCGGCCCCATCACCACGACCATGGTGATCAGCGGCCAGGTGCCCTCGGGGATTTCAGTCAGACGCACGATCACAAAAGTCAGCAAAAATGCCACGGCGATACGCAGCCCGTGAGTAATGCGGTAATTACGGTAAATGACGTTATCCAGCGGAGAAATTTTCTTGTCGAGACGCACGTTAGGCCTGCCGTAAGGCTTGAATTCAAAGTAGGCAGTAGTTTAGCCGAGTTACCACAGGCATTCACCCCGGTTATGTCAGGGTTTTGGCCGATTGATAGTGGAAAATGAGGAAAGGAATGCAGTTAAACGTGAAAGGCGCCGGGAGCAAGATTGACTTGGCGGATTGCGGCTAGGTAAAATCAGAAAATAATTCTGACAGTTATAATATGTTATGAAATATTTTCATCTTGCTTAAATTAGGAAATTCAAGGAATGGCGTTTAAAAAACTCAGGCATTTAAACAGGAAAAAGAATATTTTCCTGAAAAAAGTCAAACTCGACGCCCAGTTATTATTCCTCGATAAAATAAAACGTCGCGAACCGGCACCCTTCTCAGAGAAGATGAATATCGTCATGCTCTGCAATGCGTTTGGTATTGGCGATGCGATTGTCATGAGCGGCCTGGTCAATGCCTTACATCAGCAGGGGCACAACATCACTATGCTGTGCGAAAAAAGAACGGCATTTATTTTCGAGCATTCACCGCTGGTCGACAGTGTGATTGTTTTTGAAAAAACCAGTGACCTGAAAAAGATGCCGGTTAAATCCTATGACCTGCTGATTGATATCAATGATAAAAACCATTTAAGCCCGCTCAGATTTAAAATCATTAAAGCGCTGAATCCGAAAATTGCACTGACGCTGAACCAGAAACAATACAAGATTTACGATATATCAATCGATTACCATCAGCCGCATAACCATACCAGCTGGCGTCACAGAGCCGTTCTTAATACGCTGGGCTATACGGATCCTGTGTGGCAATATGCGCTGACTATTCCGGCAGAGATTGAATCCACAACCGCACAGTTTTTAAGCACGCTGAGTCCGGGAAAATTAGTGGTCATTAATCCATACTCCACCGAGCAAGCCCGCGATATGTCACCGGCTCAACTGGCAGGAATAACAACTTATCTGGCGAAAGACGCTCAAAATACGGTGGTGTATATCGGCACCCCGGCTCAGCTGGAAAAAATAGATAATGCTTCAGGAATTAAATTCTCGTCCCCTTCTTTCCTGCATGCTGCCGCGCTGATTAAAGCCGCTGATTTGGTTATTTCTCCGGACACGTCCGTGGTGCATTTGTGTAAGGTTTATAATAAAAATCTTATCTGTTTATACAACAACAAAGTGTATGGTCAGGGATATCAGAACAATATTGTGTGGGGGCCGGATTATGATAAAGCCACCCAGATTTTGTCTCCGGGCAAGCGCGTTGATCAGATAACCTCCGAAACCCTCGTCGCCGCGCTGGAAACGTCGGGCTTCTGAGGTTCCTGAACCGCACGTAACCTGCCAACATTCAGTATCTTCCTCAGCCATGGTATTCTCTGTGGCAGTGATTTCCTCTTTGCTTTGCACGCGTGACTCGCAGAAATATCACGCTGGCGTAAAGTGCCTTCGACTGAATAAGGCCTGCTTAACTAATGTCAGATAAACCGCAAAAAACCTTCTATTTTCATGACTATGAGACTTTCGGCAAGAATCCGGCGCTGGACAGACCGGCGCAGTTTGCCGGTGTCAGAACCGACGAAGATTTCAATATCATTGAAGAACCGCTGGTCATTTATTGCCGCCCTTCTGATGATTATCTGCCGGAACCGGAAGCGGTGATGATCACGGGTATTACCCCGCAAATCGCGCTGGAACGCGGCGTGATCGAAGCTGAGTTCACAACGCAGATCCATAAAGCCTTCAGCGTACCGGGCACCTGCATTGTCGGATATAACAACATCCGTTTCGACGATGAAGTCAGCCGTAATATCCTTTATCGCAACTTTTACGACCCTTATGCCTACAGCTGGCAGAACGGCAATTCCCGCTGGGATTTGCTGGACGTGATGCGAGCCTGTTATGCGCTGCGCCCTGAAGGCATCAACTGGCCGGAAAATGATGACGGTTTCCCGAGTTTCCGCCTCGAACATCTGACCAAAGCCAACGGCATTGAACACGAGAATGCGCACGACGCGATGGCCGACGTGTACGCTACGATTGCGATGGCGAAGCTGGTGAAACAGGCGCAGCCCCGTTTGTTCAGTTTTCTGCTGGAACACCGCAGCAAGCATAAGCTGAATACGCTGATCGACATTCCCTCGATGGCGCCGCTGGTGCATGTTTCCGGTATGTTTGGTGCCGCGCGCGGTAATACCGCGTGGGTCGCGCCGCTGGCATGGCATCCCGAAAACAAGAACGCTGTGATCATGTGCGATCTGGCCGGTGATATGTCGACGCTGTTAGATCTCAATCCTGATGAAATGCGCGAGCGTTTGTACAGCCGCCGCGACGCGTTACAGGCCGGGCAATCTCCGCTGCCGATTAAGCTGGTACATATCAATAAATGTCCGGTGCTGGCACCGGCAAAAACGCTGTTGCCGGAAAATGCCGAACGTCTGGGCATTGATCGTCAGCGCTGTCTTGAGAATCTGCAACTGCTGCGTCAGAACCCGCAGGTACGCGAAAAAGTGGTTACGATGTTTGCCGAAGCCGAACCATTTACGCCGTCCGATGATGTGGATGCCCGTTTGTACGACGGTTTCTTCAGCGATGCCGACCGCGCCGCGATGCGCATCATTCTGGAAACCCGCCCGGAGAATCTTCCGGCACTGGATCTGACCTTTAACGATTCCCGCATTGAGCCGCTGTTGTTTCGTTTTCGTGCGCGCAACTACCCAGCCACGCTGACGGATGCCGAGCAAAAGCGATGGATGCTGCACCGGCAGACGAAGCTCACTGACGAACGTTTTCAGAATTATGCGTTAGAGCTTGAGGCGCTGTATAACTTGCATGAGGGGGATGTTGAGAAGATGGCGCTTCTCAAGGCGCTGTTTGAATATGGGAAGAAACTGGTGGGTTAATTTTTGGGGATTCCCGAACACCCCCTTCCGGAATAGTGAGAATTTCGGTTTTTCAAAAGCAGTGAGCACCCGTCGTTAAAAACTGACCGAGTAAATTTCGGTTTCTCACGTGCAGTGATCACTTAATTCGTTGCGCCGAAACCGCCCAAAGGAGGGAAGTGCTTTCCCTCCTTTGGATTCCTCCCCGCTTTTTTACTGCGCGCTATCGCTGGCACGACGGACATATCCTGTGGCAATAGTGAATGGCGCAAAATGTCATCGCTACGCGATTCCCGAACTTCAGGATTACTCGGCCTACGGCCTCGCCCTTCGGGCCGTCACTTCGTGACGTTGTCTCGCTCCGCTCGGCTCGAGCCTCTGGTCTCGAACCGTTCATTCG
>NZ_JYDG01000012.1:0-15173 GCF_003263545.1 Rahnella sp. AN3-3W3 | reverse complement strand
TTCCAGCATCCCTTCCGTCGACATCGCATAATGCGGGATCGTTCCGCTCAGGGTGAAACCGAGATTTTCATACAATGTCTGTGCCGGACTGCCCGTCACCGTATCCAGTACCAGCAGGGTTTTACCTTCTTCGCGTGCCAGCGCTTCGACTGCCGTCATCAGCTTACGGGCGAGCCCTTTACGGCGGCCATCGGGGTGAACCATCAGTTTCACCACGTCACCGCGATGGATGCCGTTGGCGGGCTGATCGACCACCAGTTGCACAGTACCGGCAATTTTCCCTGCCACCCGCGCCACCAGCAGACGCTTTTCACCACGCTCAAAAGCTGGCAAAAGCTTTTGCCAAAAGGCCTGCGCCTGCACAAAACCAAAAGGCAAAATGAATCCGATACTTGCGCCGAGTGCGACGGATTGCATCAGCGTCTCCGCCAGCGCATCCAGATCCGCAGGCGTCAGCACGCCGCCCTGCACTTCGCTGATCACCACTTCTTCATTGCTGCTTTGCATGGGAATAACCCTTTTCATCAGAGGTTAAGGACGTGAAATAACGATGGCGTAACGGGCATCCTGCGGGCCGGGTACGTGAAAAGATGTTGTGCCGTGAAGATGAAAACGCAGACAGTCGCCCGCTTCCAGCCGGTAACAGCGGCCATCGAGGGTGAATTCCAGTACACCTTCCAGCATCCAGATGTGCTGTTCGAGGCCGTCCACCGGCGGGGAATCATACGAAATGGTCGCGCCTGATTTCAGCAAACCGGAAATCAGCTCAGCACGAAAACCGGGGGCGGGCGCGGAGACCGAACGACGCTCAAAACCGGTTTCGCGATCATGCCAGACAGGTTGCTGCGCGCGGCGTATAAGCTCCGGCGGGTTATCTTCCAGCGCCATCAGCAGGCGTGAAGTCGTCAGCCCGTAAGCCGCGCTCAGTTTGCCCAGCAAAGATGCCGTCGGGCTGGTTTCTGCCCGCTCGACTCGCGAAAGTGTGGCACGGCTGATACCGGTCAGTTGCGCCAGTTGTTCAAGTGACCAGCCCTGCCCGATACGTAATTCTGCCAGACGCTCAGCGAGACGCAGATCCTGACTTTCCTGCCCTTCTTCCATTTTCTTACCCCGCGGTTAAATCTCAATATCGGGAAAATATCTCTGATATGAGAACATTGCAAGTTAAAATAATGTAGGTGAAAAGTATTAGGCAAGTTGTACAAAAATAATAAAGTTGTACAGCTTTGCAATCTGGCGCTAGAGTTAAGATCAGTTAGTGCGAAAATTTTGGAATTCATTATGTCTCTTTACAGCATCGGCGAAGTCGCCCGAATTTGTGGTATCAACCCGGTCACGCTGCGTGCCTGGCAACGCCGTTACGGCTTGCTAAAACCGCAGCGCACCGAAGGCGGCCATCGTCTGTTTAATGATGATGACCTTGACACCATTCGCACTATTTTGGGCTGGATTAATCGCGGGATACCTGTTGGTCAGGTGAAATCCCTGCTCGAAGGCAAAGTGGATGCACTGCCGGGCGGCTGGTCGCAGTCAGAGCACAGTTTGCTGACCGCATTGCAGGATGGCCGCAGCAATAAAGTCCGTCAGTTGATGACGGAACTCGGTCGTGAATATCCGGCGGCATCTTTTGTGAATAACGTGCTCAGACCCTTGCGCTCGCGCCTCAGTGCAGGGGATCCGCGCCTGCTGATGTTACGCAGCCAGCTTGACGGTCTGATCATCGAACACGCGGTGATGTGTATGGGTGCTGCCCGTAAACGTCCCGGCAATCCGGCGACGCTGGTCGGCTGGGGACATCTGGACAGCACCGAGCTATGGCTGGAAGCCATTGTGCGCTGCGAGGAAGGAATGCAGATCGACATCATGCCGGCCCCGCTCGATGACCCGCATCTTGAAAATCTCAGTGGTTCGCAAATCCTGTTATGGGCTGAAGGCAAACTGACGCAAATTCAGCGCCAGCGCCTGCTGAACTGGGTTGAACAGGGCCTGTCGATACTTCTTCTGGGCAGTGCTTCCCTGCTGCTTGGCTCACAAGACAGCGAAGATGAAAACGATAATGTCGAAAGTCTTCACGGTGAAGGCACGCCTCCGGTTCTGCAGATAGTGCCAGTACGTAATGGAAGGAAAAAATAATGATTACACATTTTCCTGAACCCGCGATACCCGCTGATGTTCTGACCCGGCTTTGCGAATTTTACAGCCATCTGGATGTAAGCCTGCTGCCGCAGCTTTCGCGTATTTATCATCCGCATGTGGTGTTTATTGATCCCGTTTCACATTACGACGGCGTGGATGCGCTCGAACGCTATTTCGCGCAGTTGCTCAAAAAAGTGAATTACTGCCGCTTTGACATTCAGCCTCCGCTGACCAGTGGCGCTGAAGCGTCGCTGTTCTGGCGGATGGAGTTTTCGCATCCGGCACTGAAAAAAGGTCAGGCTATGTTTCTTAATGGCGCCAGCCATCTGCGCCTGTCAGATAACCGGATTGCCTATCAGCGCGATTATTACGATCTCGGTGCGATGTTGTATGAGCATGTTCCTGTGCTCGGCGGCGCTGTCCGCGCGGTTAAAGCAAGGTTGAAATAATGCGCCGCGTCCTAATCACCGGTGCCAGTTCGGGTATCGGAAAACAGCTGGCTCAGGACTATGCCGCAGAAGGCTGGGAAGTCATCGCCTGCGGACGTGACGCTGAAAAACTCATTGCGGTCGCCTCCGCCAGTCCGCTGATTATCCCGCTACGTTTTGATATCACCGATTTATCAGAAACCCGTCAGGCGTTGCAGGACGTGCAGGCCGATCTGGTCATCCTGTGCGCCGGTACCTGCGAATATCTTGATGACGGCGTGGTTGAGGCTGAAAAAGTCGTCCGCGTGATGAACACCAATTTCATCGGCCCGGTGAATTGTCTCGATGCCCTGCTGCCGCGCCTGGCTCCCGGCAGCCGCGTGGCGCTGGTCGGCTCCGTGGCCTGGCTTTTGCCTTTTTCACGCAGCGAAGCTTACGGTGCCTCGAAAGCCGCGCTGGCCTTTTTCGCCCGTTCTCTGGCGGTGGATCTGGCCAAACGTCAGATTCACATTTCCCTGATCCAGCCGGGATTTGTCGAAACGCCGCTGACAGCACGCAATGATTTTCCGATGCCGATGATGGTGACGGCGGAGCAGGCATCAAAACACATCCGTAAAAAACTGGCGCACGGCGCCAGCGAAATTGCCTTCCCTCCTCTCTTTGCCCGTTTGCTGAAAACTACCGCGCTGCTGCCGGTCGGTCTGCAAAAATGGTTATGCCGGAAAATGGTGAAATAAAATGACGACTAAAGTGGCTATCGTTGGCAGCGGGATTTCAGGGCTGAGTTGTGCCTGGTTACTGGCAAAGAACCAGCCGGACTGCGAAATTACCGTCTTTGAGGCATCGGCAACGTTAGGGGGTCACACCGCCACGCAGGATGTGATTTCAGACGGTCAGGAATACGCCATCGATACCGGTTTTATTGTCTATAACACCCGCACGTATCCGCATTTTATCGCCCTGCTCAAAGAGCTGGGTATCGAAGGTCAGCCGACTGAAATGAGTTTTTCTGTGCGTAATCCGCTCAGCAAGCTCGAATACAACGGGCATTCGCTCAACAGCCTGTTTGCCCAGCGCCGCAACCTGTTCAGACCGCGTTTCTGGCAGTTCATTTTCGAAATCTTGCGCTTTAACAAATTGTGTAAGGCACGCCTGCTCAATCCGCATAATGACGAAGACACACTGGCTGATTTGCTGGATCAAAATGGATTTTCGCCGTTCTTCGCCCTGCATTATGTGCTGCCGATGGGCGCGGCGATCTGGTCCTCTTCTCTCGGCGATATGGCGAATTTCCCGCTGTCGATGTTTCTGCGCTTTTTCAATAACCACGGGCTGCTGGATGTCACTAACCGTCCGCAGTGGATGGTGGTGCCGGGCGGTTCGCGGGAATATATCCGCCGGATGCAGGAGAAACTCCCCGCCAGCGTAAAACTGCTGACCAGTACACCGGTCACTGGCGTTGTCCGCACATCCGGCGGCGTGACGCTGCATTCAGCACAGGGTGAAGAACGGTTTGATCAGGTAGTTTTCGCCTGCCATTCCGATCAGGCGCTGAGCATTCTGGGTGAGAACGCAACGGACGCAGAAACAAGCATTCTCGGCGCGCTGCCTTATCAGGCCAATGATGTCATTTTGCATACCGACACGCATCTGCTGCCGCGCGAGAAACGCGCCTGGGCGAGCTGGAATTATCAGCTGCCTAATACGCTCCATCCGGCGGGGCGCGGCGATTTTCGCGACAGCAATCCGGCGCACAGCCGCCGTGCCAGCGTGACCTATAACATGAATATTTTGCAGGGACTGAACGCGCCGCAGACGTTTTGTGTTTCCCTCAATCCGCTGACGCCGATTGATGAGAGCAAGGTGTTATTCCGCGCCACCTATATGCATCCGGTATTGAATCTGGCCAGCCACCACGCGCAGCAGGAGCGTTACCGGATCAACGGCCACCACAACACCTGGTTTTGCGGCGCTTACTGGTATAACGGTTTTCATGAAGACGGTGTTAACAGCGCACGCGACGTGGCGGAACAACTGAGCCTGCGGTTATTCAGTGCACAGGCAGAACCTGCGCCGGAAAAACGGGAGGCGTCATGAACAGCCAGCTGTATGTTGGCACGGTGCGCCATCGCCGGTTTACGCCGGTTGAGCATCGTTTTGACTATGACATTTTCATGCCGCTGATTGATCTCGATGAACTGGACGCGTTACCCGCTCTGGGTATCCGGCTGGAAAAATTTTCTCCGGCCAGTTTTCGCCGTAAAGATTATCTCGGCGGTGGCGATATCAAAACCAAAGCTCAGGCGAGAATTGCCGAGCTGACCGGCGAACGCCCCGAAGGACGCGTGATGCTGCTCTGTCAGCTGTGTTATTTCGGCTGCTATTTCAATCCGGTCAACTTCTACTACCTTTATGATCAAAGTGGGATTTTGCGCTGGATGCTGGCCGAAGTGCGTAATACGCCCTGGAATGAACGCCACACCTACGCGGTGCTCCCTGACGGCTCGCAGCCTGTGCCGAAAGCCTTTCATGTGTCGCCCTTCAATCCGATGGACATGGTCTATCACTGGCGCCTGACACCTCCTGGAAAACAGTTACACATCACTATCGAAAATCACCGCAAAGAACGGGAATTCGATGCTGCCCTTTCTCTGACCGCCCGCCCGCTGACCCGCGAGGCGCTGCGTCAGCAATTGTGGCGGCTGCCCCTGATGACCGCAAAGACCGCGCTGACCATTTACTGGCAGGCGCTGAAACTGTGGCTGAAACGGGCCCCCATTTATTCTCATCCTCCCGTTGATAAGGACTGACCATGAGCCAACCTGAAGTGCAGCTCGCCCGCGAAGGGGCGAACAACAGGCGCAGCAAGGCCGCACGCGCATTGATTCTGAGCGTGCTCAGGCAGCTGAAAGGAGCCGGTCTGACCCTGCGGGAGCCGGGCGAAGACGCCATTTTCTTTGGTGATCACACAGCGCCTTTGCAGGGTGAAATCGAAGTTCATCGTCTGCGCGCTTATCGCCGGGTTTTACTGGGCGGCAGCATTGCGGCGGGTGAAAGCTTTATTGATGGCGACTGGACCACACCAAACCTGACGACGGTGTTACAGCTGCTGGCAGAGAACCTGAAACTGGTGGACAAGCTCGAAGCACGACTGAGCTGGCTCAGCACGCCCGCCAATAACCTGATCCACTTTTTCCGTCGCAACAGCCCTTCTCAGGCACGAAAAAATATCTCCGCGCATTACGATTTGGGCAACGATTTTTATCAGGGCTTTCTCGATGAGAAAATGCTCTATTCCTCCGCCTGGTATCAGGAACCGCAAATGACGCTGGAACAGGCGCAGGAAGCCAAAATGCGCCGTCTTTGCGAACAGCTGCAACTGCATGCAGGAGATCATTTGCTGGAAATCGGTACCGGCTGGGGCGCGATGGCAGAATTTGCCGCGCGTGAGTACGGCTGTCAGGTGACAACCACTACCATTTCCCGCGAGCAATACCGCTTTGCCTGCGAGCGTATTGAAAAAGCCGGGCTGAGCGACCGCGTGACGGTGTTGTGTGAAGACTACCGCTCGTTGCGCGGCCAGTTCGACAAACTGGTGTCGATTGAAATGATCGAAGCGGTCGGAAAGCGTTATCTCTCCACCTTTTTCAAACGCTGTAATGCCCTGCTTAAACCACAGGGACGTATGGCTATCCAGGCGATCACCATTGCCGATCAGCGTTACGCGTCTTACAGCCGCAAAGTCGATTTCATCCAGCGTTATGTGTTTCCCGGCGGCTTTCTGCCGTCCATCACCGCCATGAATGACACCATGACGCGCTGCACCAGTCTGGTGGTGCGTGATTTATTTGATATCGGTTCCGATTACGCCCGCACCCTGCATGAATGGCGCGAGCGTGTGCAGCGTTACTGGAATACGCAAACCGGTGACGGGCAGGACGAGCATTTCCGCCGCCTGTGGCTGTTTTATCTGTGCTATTGCGAGGCCGGTTTCCGCGCCCGCACCATCAGCACCGTACAACTGACCGCCGAGCGACGCGGATGATGTCCCTGCGCTTCTGGTTGCTGGCAGCAGGCTTCGACGTCTGGTGGACGCTGGCAGTCTGGGGGCGCGACCGTTTTATTATTTTTCTGCTGATCAGCAGTTTTCTGATGCTGGCGTTCACCCCGTCGCGCCGCCGTTTGTGGGTCGCGGTGGCCTGTACGCTGGGCATTATGATGGATTCGCTGTGGTGCATTTTGGGTCTGTTTGAGTTTACTGATTCTGCCGCCGTGCCCGCGTGGATGATGGCGCTGTGGCTGGGTTTCAGCGCGTGGTGGCTGTGGCTGCTGGGGGTTTTACGCCTGAAAGTGTACTGGTTAATTCCGCTGGGTGCCGTCAGCGGCCCGCTGGCTTATTTTATCGGCATGAACCTGGGTGCGATGCAACTTCAGGCCACTCCGTTGTACGTCTGGCTGGCGCTGGCCGCGGGCTGGGCGCTGTTTTTACCGCTGATCAGCCTGCCGGTTTTGCTTAACCAACATTCCCTGCGGAGAAGCTGATGAAAGCACTTTTAACCGCCGCGCTGCTGCTGTTCTGCTCCCCGCTTTTCGCCGCTGTGCCGTGGGAACAGTGGAAACCTGTCGGGCACGCCACGCTCAGCTGGGGACCGTTTGAGGTTTACAACTCGCAGTTGCTGACCCCTGACGGCACATATCAGCCCCAAAAATGGCCACTGGCGTTAGACATTGATTATCTGCGCAGTATTGATCGCGAGGAACTGACCAAAGCCACAGAAGAACAGTGGCAGGCACTCGGATTGCTGGCACAGGCGCAAAAAAATGGCTGGCTGGACGCCGTTGAAAATACCTGGCCGGACGTCAGTAATGGCAGTGAAATCATTTTTGTCGCCACAGAAAACGGCGGGCAGTTTTACAGCCGTGCGGCCAACAGCGTGATGATAAATCCGGCGGGCAACGCATTCACCCCGGCTTTTCGTGATGCATTCCTGGCCATCTGGCTCTCCCCTGAAACGCAATATCCGGATTTACGCAGCAAACTGACCGGTGCTACCGCATCGGATTGACATCCCTCTTACCGGAGGCTTTATGACTGTTTTTCGCCAAGGTTTTTTTGCGTTACTGATGGGCTGCATTGTGATACTCAGCGGCTGTAAAGCCAACATTGAGGATTACGCTCAGGCTCAGCCGAAGCTGGATATTTTTGCCTGGTTCGCCGGTGACAGCGTGGCGTACGGCATGGTGCAGGATTACAGCAACAAACAAACGCGACGCTTTACCGTGAAAATTCGTGGTGACGTGGCGGGCGATACGCTGACGTTGCATGAGGATTTTGTGTATGACGACGGCGAGAAGCAAACCCGCGTCTGGCACATCCGCAAACTCGCTGACGGCAGCTATAGCGGCACGGCGGGCGATATTATCGGAACCGCCACCGGTCATTCTGCCGGTAACGCGTTTAACTGGAAATACGTGATGGATGTGAAATCAGGCGGCAGCACCTACCGCCTGACCTTCGATGACTGGATTTATCAGCAGGATGAACAGCACCTGTTCAACGTCACCTCACTGACAAAATTCGGCGTGGAAGTCGCGCGGGTGTCGATCTTCTTTGAGAAGAAGTAGGTAAGTTCGATCTGCTTCCTCCCCTGCGCAGGGGGAGGACAGTTAAACCTTCACTTCCTTAATCACCGATTTTTTTCGCCCGAACACGAATTTCCCCAGCGTCACCAGCAGGACTGCGCACAGGATCACGCCTAACGCCACCCATTCGACCGGTGACAGGGATTCGCCAGCGAAGGTGATCCCCAGCAGAACCGCCACAATGGGATTCACATAGGCGTAACTGGTGGCGACAGCCGGACGCACGGTTTTCAGTAAGAACATATAGGCGCTGATAGCGATCATAGAGCCAAAGACCACCAGATAACCGAGCGCCAGAAAACCGTGCAGCGATGGCGTCGCGGTCAGATGTTCGCCGGTAACGCGGCTGGCAACCAGCAATACCACACCGGCGATGATCATTTCCGCAGCACCGGCCATCAGGCCTGCTGGCAGCGGCAGGCGCGAACTCCACACCGAACCGAATGCCCAGCTTAATGAGGCGAGCAGGATCAGCGCCGCGCCCCACGGGTTCCCTTCCAGATTACTGCCGGTATTGAGCAGCACAATCCCAAACAGGCCGATGGCGACACCGGTCCATTCCAGACGGCTGTTGGGCATTCCCCACAGGCGGCTGAAACACAGGGTAAACAGCGGAACGGTCGCGACCATCACGGCGGCAATGCCGGACGGCACCTGCATATGTTCCGCCACCGTCACCAAACCATTGCCGACCGAGAGCAGCAAAATTCCCACGGCACCGGCGGCCATCCACTGTTTCAGCGTCGGGACTTTATGTCCGCGCAGCAGCAGAAATGTAAATAAAATGCATCCGGCGACAAAGAAACGCAGACCGGCCATCATCAGCGGCGGCCAGCTTTCCACGCCGACGCGGATAACGAAATACGTAGAACCCCAGATAAAATACAACGCAAACAGTGCAGCAATTAATGGCAGCAGAGAACGGGTGACGGAACCAGTCATAGGAAGAACTTATTAGCGTGATAATGAAAGCCAACAGTTAACGCTATTGGCCTGATTTCCGGCAAGGGAATCTGTGCGATCGCGTCAAAATGTTGCTAAAAAGTTTCTGCATATGACAAAAAAATCGCTGACGGCAACGATAATGTAGTCACAGCATGAATAGTCTGTTGCAGGGGTAACGAAACGATTTATAATTCGTCGTTCAAATTTCTGAGGTATTGCACATGAATTCGCTTGGCAAAAAATTATTTATCGCGCTGTTTGGTCTGATGGCGATGGGCGCAATTGGCGGCGTAATGGTTGCCGGTTATGCAGTGGTGATCCAGGACGACGCTAAACCTGTCAGCGATAACGACGCCCCTTCTGTTGTCCCTGCGCCGTCTTCTGCATCAACGCACTGATTCGTCTGCCGATCGCTGCTGCCAGCGTTGTAACCACAGGCTCCAGCGTTCAAACAGCATATCCACGCAAATCGCCAGCAGCGCCACAATCACCGCGCCCTGCAACACATAAGCCGTATTAAAGCCGCTCAGGCCGATAATAATCGGTGATCCGAGGCTTAACGTGCCGACCGATGAGGCAATCGCCGCCGTCCCGATATTGATAATCACCGACGTGCGGATGCCGGAAATAATCACCGGCGCGGCCAGCGGAATTTCCACTTTCCGCAACATCTGCCAGCGGCTCATGCCCACGCCTTGCGCAATCTCACGCGCCGAGGCAGGCACGGATTCAATCCCGGCAATCGTTCCCTGCAAAATCGGCAACAACCCGTAAAGCACCAGCGCGATAATCGCCGGTTTTTCGCTGAATCCCATCACCGGCACCGCAACCGCAAGCACCGCGACCGGCGGAAATGTCTGCCCCATCGCCACCAGCGTTTCCACCAGTGAGCGGAATTCCTTGCCCGCCGGACGCGTCACGCCTACACCGGCCGCCACACCTATCACCACCGCGATCAGACTGGAAATGCCGACCAGTAATAAATGTGCTTCCACCAGCGAGGCGAAACTTTCCTGCTGATATACCGGCCTGCTGAGCTCAGGGAACATCCAGTGGAACAGGCCGCCGAGCGAGGTCATGCCGAAAATCAGCCCCAGCAGTAAAGCGAATAACCAAATCAGAGGATCTGCGAATATCCGTTTCATGCGCCATTCCTCTCAGTGGTCAGATCGGCGAAATGCAGCACGCCGAGCGGCTGGCCCTGTTCATCGACCACCGGCAATTGCTGAACCCGTTGCGCGACAAATTTTGACAGCGCCTGACTCAGGCTCATCGAATCCTTCAGCGGCGGCTGGCTGCCGGAATACGGCTCGCCGCGCCGCGTCAGTGAACCGACTTCGCGCAGTGACAGCAACCGGATCCCCATATCGCTGCCACCAAAGAAATCACGCACGAACGGCGTCGCTGGCCGGGTCAGTAATTCCAGTGGTGTGCCCTGCTGCACCACTTGTCCGTCGTTGAGCAGCACGATGCGGTCGGCCAGTGCCAGCGCCTCATCAATATCGTGCGTCACCAGCACAATGGTGCGGTGGGTGATTTTGTGGATGCGCGCCACTTCTTCCTGCAACGTGGCGCGGGTCACCGGATCGAGCGCACCGAAAGGTTCGTCCATCAGCAATACTTCCGGGTCCGAGGCCAGCGCACGCGCCACACCGACGCGTTGCTGTTGCCCGCCGGAAAGCTGATGCGGATAACGATGCCGGAACTGTTTCGGATCCAGATTGAGCAATTCGAGCAACTCCGTCACACGGTCGCGGATTTTCACCTTCGGCCACTTCAGTAACTGCGGCACGGTGGCGATGTTCTCTTCCACCGTCCAGTGAGGGAACAGGCCAATCGACTGAATGGCGTAGCCCATCCGGCGACGCAAATCCTGCGCACGGAATTTTTCTATCGGTTCACCGGCAAATAAAATCTCACCGCGATCGTGTTCCACCAGCCGGTTGATCATTTTGAGCGTGGTGGATTTTCCCGAACCGGACGTGCCGATCAGAACCGTGAATTCGCCTTTGGCCATTTCCAGCGTGAGATCGCGCACGACCGCTTTTCCGGCAAAGTGTTTGCTAACCTGCTTGAAATGAATCATCTGCGTGTGGTTTCCAGAATTGAGACTGCAAATTTAAAGAGACTGTCGACGACCACCGCCATCAGCACCGCCGGGATCACCCCGAGCAGGACCAGATCCAGCGCGCTGCTGAGCAAGCCCTGGAACATAATAGCGCCCAGCCCGCCTGCGCCAATCAACGCGGCGACCATCGCCATGCCGACCGTCTGCACCGCCACGATGCGCACGCCGGTCAGGATAACCGGCAAGGCAATCGGCATCTGCACACGTAAAAACACCTGAGCGCGGTTCATGCCCATGCCACGGGCAGATTCAATGACCGCTTCCGGCACCGATTCCAGCCCGGCAATCACGCCGCGCACCAGCGGCAACAGCGAATACAGCACCAGCGCGATAATTGCCGGAGCCAGCCCGATGCCGCTGATACCATGCTCCGCCAGCCACGGCAGCGCTTTTGCCAGCCCGGCCAGCGGCGCGAGCAGCAGACCAAACAGCGCAATCGACGGCACGGTCTGGATAATATTGAGCACCGACAATACCGGCCCGCGCCAGCGGGGTTTACGGTGACACAGCAACCCGACCGGCAGGCCGATCAATACCGCAGGCACCAGCGTGCCAGACAAAATGCCGAGATGCTGCCACAGCGCGTCGTTAAACACGTCGGAACGGTTGTCGTATTCCTTGAGCAGCGAAAGTTCGGCAAGCTGACCGTACGCCAGCAGCAAAACCACCGGCACGATCATCTGCACATTAAGCAAAATGCGCAGGCTGTGATTGCGGGTAAAACGGGAAATAGCGTCGGAGGCGATCAGCAGACAAAGCGCCGCGCCCGCCCAGAAACCGCCGCCCAGCGAGGTGCGCGCGATACTGTCTTCATCGCCACCGGCAAGCTGAACCGCACTGTGACCAGCCAGCCAGACCAGCGCGGTCAGCAGGATTTCAGCCAGTAACATCACCACTAAATGATGGCGGCCATAGAGATTCAGAAAGGCGCAGACCAGCAGCAAAACGGCAGGCAACAGCAGTAAGGCAGAATAGCCATTCAGCAGGCTCGCCAGCGAAATACCTTTGCCGGAGACCAGCCGGTTAGGTGCATGACTGACGAAGGCCAGTCCGAAACCGGCCAGCAACAGCAGCAAAACCAGCGTCAGCAGGACGCGGTTTTTAACGGGTGAGTGATAAGTCAAAACATTACCTGATATCAAAGAGCACGACCCGAAGGCCGTGCTCAGGGCGTCACTGCCCGGTTATTTTTTAACGAAACCTTTTTCCTGCAAATACTTCGCCGCCACTTTTTTCGCATCCTGACCATCCACCGCGATTTTCGCGTTCAGGCCCTGCAATGTTTTGGTATCGAGCGAAGCAAACACCGGTTTGAGCAAATCAGGAATGTTCGGATGCGCTTTCAGCGCGGCCTCGCGGATGATAGGCGCAGGTGCGTAAATCGGCTGCACGCCTTTCGGGTCTTCCAGCGTTTGCAGGCCAAGCGCCGCCACCGGTCCGTCGGTGCCGTAGGCCATCGCCGCGTTCACACCGGAGGTTTTTTCCGCTGCCGCTTTGATGGTCACCGCCGTATCACCGCCCGCCAGAGACAACAGTTGCGCCTGATTAAGCTTGAAGCCATAGGCATTCTCAAACGCCGGTAAGGCATCCGGACGCTCGATAAACTCTGCTGAGGCCGCCAGTTTGAACTCGCCGCCGCTGCTGATGTATTTGCCCAAATCACCCAGCGATTTCAGGTTGTGCGCACTCGCCACGTCCTGACGCACCGCGATAGTCCAGGTGTTGTTAGCCGGAGACGGATCCAGCCAGACGATTTTGTTCTGGTCGTAATCCAGCTTTTTAACTTTATCGAAACCGGCCTGAGCATTTTTCCACGCCGGATCTTTATCGTCGGAGAAGAAGAACGCGCCGTTACCGGTGTATTCCGGATAGATATCGATTTCACCGGCGGTGATCGCGCCGCGCACTACTTTCGTCGTCCCCAGCTGCAATTTATTGGTGGTATGAATACCGTTGGCTTCCAGCACCTGAATAATAATGTTACCGAGCAGCGAACCTTCGGTATCAATTTTCGAGCCGACACGTACGGCATCATCAGCGGCCTGTGCGCTGAAACTTATCGCAGAAACCAGCGCCAGCGCTGCCACGGAAAATCCCCGTACTCGCCCAGTTGTTGCAGTCATACTCTATCCTCTTATCGGGTTATGTTGGTTTTGTCGCCCGGCGACGGCTCAGTCTTTGAGCTTTCATCTGTATAAACAAGCTGCTAACAAGAATAGTCCAATTTCGCGCAGGGGAATGGAGGGTGTGCCATAAAAACAGGCGGCGGTAGCGGAGTAAAATACCGAAATGTTCGAAGCTTATCCGTGAAATCGCTCAAACAAGATTACCTGTTCCCCCCGAAAAAAATGCTCACATCTTCCTCTTAGATCACTTTATTTTAACTTATAGCCATTTGTTTTCACTCAACGTCTAATCAGGACTTGTGACGGGCATCACCTCGCCTCTATGCTGGTTTTTTTGTCAAAAAGCGTAAACACAATAATGTCTGATTCAATTGCGGCCTCTCCCGCCGCCTCTTCAGGGGATTACAGCGCAGATCCTGCGTCTGACCAGCCGGTGGTGATTCGTTCAGCTGCCGATATTACTCAGTTAGTGAACCGCGGCGCGGCGAAAATCAGCGACGCGCGCATCGTGATTGCTATTGCACTGGGCGGCGTTTTCCTCGACGCCTACGACCTCGGCGCACTGGCCTTCGGGATGAAAGACATCACCCGCCAGTTTGGTCTGACGCCTTCCGGCGCGGGCTTTGTAGCATCGGCGATTACCTTTGGGGCGATTGTCGGCGCATTGTTCGGCGGCTATCTGACCGACAAAATTGGCCGTTACCGCGTGTTCATGGCTGACATGTTCTTCTTCGTGATTGCCGCGCTGGCCTGTGCCTTTGCGCCAAACGAATGGGTGCTCGGTGGCTCGCGCTTTGTGATGGGATTAGGCGTCGGCATCGATTTACCGGTGGCGATGGCGTTCCTTGCGGAGTTCTCAAAACTTCAGGGGCGCGGCAATAAAGCCTCGCGCGTGGCGATGTGGTGCCCGACATGGTACGCGGCGATCAGCGTTTCCTATCTGCTGGTGCTGCTGCTTTATGCGGTGCTGCCAGCCACGCATACCGACTGGTTGTGGCGTCTGATCCTCGGTTTCGGCGCAGTGCCTGCAATTCTGATTATTGCTATCCGCCACCATTATATGAATGAATCTCCGGTCTGGGCGGCGAATCAGGGCGACCTGCAAAGCGCGGCGGCGATCCTGCGAAAATCCTATAACATTAATGCGGTCGTCGCGGACGATGCGGATAAAACCCCGCAGGTGAAAGTACGCAAAGCCGCATGGCGCAACTACGGCACGCTGTTGCAGGGGATTTATCTGCGCCGCACCGTGCTGGCGACGGTCACCGCCGTTGCCTCATCATTTGCCTATAACGCCGTGGCGTTCGGTCTGCCGGTGATTTTATCCAGCTTCCTGCAACAGTCGATGATCAGCACTATTCTGTTCTCACTCGGCCTGAACCTGTGTTTCGCCTTCGTCGGCGGCCTGATTGCGGTACGGTATGTGTCGAAATTTGGCGCATGGAAAATGACTTATGCCGGATACGCCTGCCAGCTGGTGGCAATGATCGGCCTGGCCGTCGTTGGCCGTCCGGCAGACGGTGGTGAAGCGGCGATTTCCATCGCCATGCTGGCGTTATTCCTGTTCGGTCAGGGCTTCGGGCCTGGTTCACACACCATGACGTTTGCTTCACTGAGCTACCCGACGTCGCTGCGCGGCATGGGTGTCGGTTTCAACCAGACGCTGATGCGCGCCAGTTCCACCCTTTCCCTGTTCCTGTTCCCGGTGCTTTCCGCTGCGCTCGGCACCGGCGTGTTCTGGGTGATCGCGTTAGCGCCACTGGCGGG
>NZ_JYDG01000119.1:0-16857 GCF_003263545.1 Rahnella sp. AN3-3W3 | reverse complement strand
CGCATAGGCAGCTTAGAAATTCGCTTTATGCCGCTGAAGCGGCTTTTAGTAGTTCACTGCCGTAAAGCCAGCCTCTGAACGCAAAACTCACCCCACCAAATCCCGCTCAACGAACCCCTTCCGCCATTGTGTTGGTGTCGTCCCCAGCCGCTGGCGGAAATGATGCCGCAACGTTTCCGGCGATCCAAAACCGGCCTGTTCGGCGACGCGGTCAATACTCAGCGTGCCGTTTTCCAGCAGGGCGCAGGCTTTTTCCAGCCGCACGCTCAGCATCCATTCGCCGGGCGTGGTGCCGGTTGCATCATGGAAACGACGCAGGAAGGTGCGGCGGCTCATTCCTGTTTGTGCAGCAAGCTGATCAATCACCATGGGCGTATTGAGATGGCTGCGTAAATCATCAAGCAACGGGGCGAGCGTTTTTGCCGGATACCGCGGAACCGGTTGCTGGATCAGCTGTGCCTGATTTCCTTCACGCAATGGCGGTGTCACCATCCGGCGTGCCGTGCGGTTCGCCACTTCAATGCCGTAATCGCGGCGGATCAGATGCAGACACAAATCGACGCCCGCCGCACCCCCGGCAGAGGTGATGATGCTGCCTTCATCGACATAAATCATGCCGTGCTCAACCTGCACTTTCGGGAATCTTTGTGCCAGAACATCGGTGCTGTTCCAGTGCGCAGTGGCGCGTTTGCCGTCGAGCAAACCGGCAGCGCCAAGCACGAAACTCCCCGCGCAAATCGATACAATCCGCGTGCCGTTGCTGTGCGCTTTTTGCAGCGCGGCAATCAGCCGGTCAGAGGCCGGTTCGTGGATGCTTCGCCAGCCGGGGATCACAATCGTTCCGGCATCTTCCAGCAGCTCCAGCCCGCCATCGACCACCAGCCGCACGCCGCCTTGTGCGCCGAACGTCCCTTCCTCGACCGATGCGACGGCTAAGTCGTATAACGGCTCGCCGGTGAGTTCATCGGCGCGGCCAAAGGCTTCGACAGCAGTGCCGAATTCGAAGGTACACAGACATTCATAGGCCAGCAGCACCAGCCGCCGGTTTCGCGGAGCAGGATTGCGCGGGGAAGACATCAGGGGCAGACCAGCGTTTTGCATACAGGAAAAACCATCAGGTTGGCATAATCTTGACGATACATGGCACACGGGCTGATTTCTACTGTGCCGCCAATCTTTCATGCTGTGTGTCTTTAACTCATCGCAGGATTTAAGCATGAAGAACACACTGGCGCTGATGGCCGTCTGCCTCGCTGCACTGATGTCCGGGCTGGAGATTTCCAGCGTTCCCGTCTTATCACCGGTACTTGAACAGGAACTGCATGCCAGCTTCCGCGAACTTCAGTGGATCATGAACGCCTATACGCTGGCCTGTACCACGGTGCTGATGGCGACCGGTACGCTGGCGGACCGCTATGGCCGGAAACGGGTTTTTATTATCAGTATTATCGCCTTCGGGCTGACTTCGCTGATGTGTGGTCTTGCCACAAGTTCGCAATGGCTTATCGCCGCGCGTTTCGCACAGGGACTGAGTGGTGGCGCAATGCTGACGTGTCTGATTGCGATATTGTCTTCGCAATTTCCGCAAGGAAAAGCGCGCAGTCAGGCGTTTGCCGCATGGGGGATTACGTTTGGTTTCGGCCTGGGATTTGGGCCGATCATCGGCGGCATACTGGTCGCGTGGTTTAACTGGCGCTGGGTGTTTCTGGTTCATGTCTTTATCGCCATATTGACCCTGATTCTGGCGCTGAAAAACGTGGTGGAATCCCGTGACGGACAGGCTAAAAAATTGGATCTCGGCGGATTGATCACGCTGTCGGTCACGGTCATGGGCGCAACGTTTCTCATTACTCAGGGCAGCAGCCTGGGCTTGGGCAGCGTCATCGCGCGTACCGTTCTGCTGGTGACCGCCCTCAGTGCGGGGATGTTTATCTGGATTGAAAAACGTCATCCGCATCCGATGTTTGATTTTTCTGTATTCCGCGTCCGCGCATTTTCCGGTGCGCTGATGGGCTCGGTGGGCATGAATTTCAGCTTCTGGCCACTGATGATTTATCTGCCAGTGTATTACCAGAGCGGGCTGGGTTATGACAGCGTCACGACCGGTCTGGCATTGCTGGCCTACACGTTGCCCACGTTGCTGATGCCGCCGCTCGGTGAAAAACTGACCGCACGTTATGGCGCGTCCCGCATTATCCCGTTCGGGTTATTCACTATCGGCGCGGGCTTTATCCTGATGCTCATCGCCGTCGTTCATCATCTGAGTTTATTGCCGGGCGCACTGCTGGCAGGCATGGCGCTCGGGCTGACCAATACGCCGGTCACGAACACCACCACCGGTTCCGTCGCGGCAAACCGTGCGGGAATGGCGTCTGGTATTGATATCAGCGCGCGGCTGATCACGCTGGCTGTCAACATTGCCCTGATGGGGAGTCTGCTGGTGGCAGGAATTGCCGCCAGCCTTAAAAAAGTTATGCCAGCAGCAGGAGAGTTGTCTTCATTCGCAGAACGTATCGCAGGCGGATCGGTGGTTGAAGGATTACAAACTGCGCAGATTGGACAGGCGCTGACGGATGGATTTGCCGTCATTCTGATCTATGGCGCGGCGGGTGTGTGGATCCTGGCGCTGATGAGTTATTTGCTATTCAACGATAAGGGTCGGCGTAAAACGGTAACGTGCGAGCCGTACTGACTTTAAAAATCAGTGTTGCAGAATGTCTCGCGCTGTTTTGCCTAACCTCTTCCATTTGCCTGAAAAATAGTTATTTTTCCTGCGCATCATTTTACTGCTTATGGCGTTATAGCCCTGCGGGACGGGGCTTAACGAAAAAAACGGGAAGCCAAATGATAATTTGATTAAGTACGACAACTGGCGTACATTGAGGCCACATGAGTTTCAGAGAGATCAAATGGAAGGTGATCGAATGTTTAAAGAATGGAAATATTGAGTTTGAGGCACGACGCGGGATTCAGCTTAAGAATTTGTTGAGTACGGGCGACATCTCGCCCTATGAAGTGGCTGCCTTAATCGGCAGGGCATCTGGAGATAATTATCAGATTCGTCCCTACCATTTTGACAGCAGTATTGATGTCCATATCATCACTGTCAGTAGTGCCGGAGTACCCTGGTACATCAAGTGGTACTTTACAGAGCCTGCCAGTGTTTTTATCAGCGTTCATCATTAAGGAATAATATGATTATTTATAAAGTCGGAGACGAGAAAAAGGCGATGTGTAACGCCTGTGAGGCTTTCCGTACGGTGAGTTATCAGCTGCGCGATGTACCGTTCGATGACGGCAGCGGTATGGTGAAAAATATCATCGCGGGCGTGTGTAAAACCTGCGGCAACGTCGCGGTGATCCCTTATCAGTCTGTGCCAGCTATCAAAAAGCAGTTGCAGATACAACGCAAAGCCGTGGAAAGCCGTGTGCCTGCGCACATGATTGATCTGCTGAATATGGCGAGTGCGGAATTGGGGGCGACCCCTGATTTCGTGCCGTTATTGCTTAAATATTATATCCATCATCTGGCTTCCAGTCCGCAAGGCGCAATGCGTCTGGTGACTATGCTGACGTCCGAACTGGCGACCGGTCTGGCGAATAAGCGTCTTTCACTGAAAGGGCGTGAAATCGGCAATGATATCGAAAAACTTAAAAATCTGTCCCAAATCGACAACACGACCGAATTACTCAAGGGTGTTGTGCTGACCATCCATAACGATCTGCTGGTCAACCCTGACGCTCAACGCATCGCGCTGTTGAAGAGTTTTGTCGCCACTGTTGCCTGACCCCTCGCGTCTCCCCGAAAAAATCCGATCCTCATCACATAAAGTTCCCTCACTTTCTGCCGATAACTATTAAAGATAAATTCAATTCAAAAAGGAACAACATGTTTAACCATATGAAAGTGGTCACGGGGATCGTGATCTTACTGGTGGTCTTCGGTGCTTTACAGTTGGTATCCGGTGGCCTGTTCTTTAAATCGTTGAAGACAGACAAAGACAACTTCACCACGTCTCAGCAGATCCGCTTACAGCAGGCAGAATTCAACGCCAGCTGGATTTATCTGCTGCAGACCCGTAACACGCTCAACCGGGCGGGTATCCGTTTCATGCTCGACGCTAACCAGATGGGCAGCGGTGCCACGGTGAAAGAGCTGGTTGATACGGCGACGAAAGATCTGCAAATTGCCGATCAGCATTTCGCCAATTATCAAAAAATCCCGGTGGATGCCAGCCAGAATCCGCAGTTCGCCGCCGATGCCAAAAAGCAGTATCAGGTTCTGCATGATGCGCTTTCTGAGCTGATCGAGCTGATTGGTCTGGGCCGCATTAACGACTTCTTCGAACAGCCTACACAGCAATATCAGGACAACTTCGAAAAAGCGTTCGTGACCTATATCGAGCAGAACGATCACCTGTACAACGACGCGGTGAAAGTGAGTGAAAACTCCTTCAAACACGCAATGTGGATGCTCGGTTCTGTCCTGATTGTGTTGCTGGTCTTCATCATTCTGGCCTGGACCGGCGTGCAGCGGATCCTGATCCATCCTTTGAAAAATATCGTTGAAACCATCCGCAAAATTGCCACCGGTGATCTCACGCATGAAATAGTCGTGAAAAGCCGTAATGAAATCGGCCAGCTTGCCGATAGTCTCAGGTACATGCAGGACGAACTGATCCGCACGGTTACCGGCGTGCGTCACGGTGCTGATGCTATTTACAGCGGCGCCAGCGAAATTTCGGCGGGTAACAGTGATTTATCTTCCCGTACCGAAGAACAGGCATCGGCGCTGGAAGAAACTGCCGCCAGCATGGAACAGCTGACCGCGACCGTGAAACAGAACGCCGAAAACGCCCGTCAGGCCAGCCAGCTGGCACTGAGCGCGTCAGAAACCGCGCAGAAGGGCGGCAAAGTGGTGGCAAACGTGGTTGATACCATGAATGACATCGCCAGCAGCTCGAAGAAAATCACCGACATCACCGGTGTGATCGACGGAATTGCCTTCCAGACCAACATTCTGGCACTGAACGCCGCGGTTGAGGCCGCCCGTGCAGGTGAGCAGGGACGTGGATTTGCGGTTGTGGCAGGTGAAGTGCGTACCCTGGCGCAGCGCAGCGCGCAGGCAGCAAAAGAAATTAAAGGGCTGATTGACGATTCTGTCAGCCGCATTAATACCGGTTCAGTACTGGCAGAAAGTGCCGGCGAAACCATGAATGACATGGTGAATGCCGTCACACGTGTGACTGACATTATGGGCGAAATCACCTCGGCATCTGATGAACAGAGCCGCGGGATCGAGCAGGTCGCACAAGCTATTACTGAAATGGATCGGGTGACGCAGCAGAACGCCTCACTGGTTGAAGAATCCGCTTCCGCTTCGGCGGCACTGGAAGAGCAGGCCAGCCTGCTGACGCAATCTGTGGCCGTGTTTACGCTGAGTCAGACCACAAATAACAACGTGCGCCAGAACCCGGCCTCTTCGGCAAGGCTGCCTCTGTTGACTCCGAACCTTTCAGGTTCTAAAGCCGGAAAAGGTGGAGCACAAAGTACAGATTTAACTGAGAACTGGGAAACCTTCTAAGCACATACATCAACATCGCTACCCAAAATAGTCAGGTTTGCAGAAAGGCGGCAAAAGAGGAAATCCCGATGAGCTTACTTCAGTAAGTGATTCGGGGACTCAGCGCAGACAACGCCTCTGCAGACCTGAATAACAAGGGTATTAAGAAATAAGGTGCCGGTCAGGGCTGACACCTAACGAGGTTATCCATGTTTAAGCACATCCGTGTGTCCACCTGCATGTTTTTGTTATTGATCGTATTTTTTGTGATGCAACTGGTGAGCAGTGGCTTATCACTTTATGCCGCCCACACGGATAAAATGAATTTTGAGCAGATATCGAATACTGCTGAGCAGCGTGACGCGCTGAACCAGAGCTGGTCATATCTGCTGCAAACCCGCAACACACTGAACCGCGCGGCCACGCGTCTGGCGCTGAAACAGCCTCAGGAAACCGTGACGCAACTGATGGTTGACGCGAATAACAGCCTGAAAAGTGCTGAAGATTCTTACGCTGCTTTCCTGGCTCTGCCGCGCAGAACCGAAAAGGCTTCCGAGCTGACCACCGTTAACAAAGCCAGCTACGAAGCATTGCACGGAATGTTGCAGGTGCTGATTGATTCGTTATCGCGCGGTGACATGGAGGCGTTTCTCGCCAGTCCGACGCAAAAATATCAGGATCAGTTCCAGCAGGAAGTTGGTAATTATGTCGCCTATGTCAGTGGCCGTTTCCAGCAGGCACAGACCCAGACTGCGGCGTCTTATCAGAGCGTGATGATCAACACCACGGTGATCACCCTGTTATTGCTGGCGCTGACCGCCCTGGCGCTGGTCGTTACCCGCCGGATCCTGTTCCGTCCGCTGACCACCATGCGTGCCCATTTTGACCGTATCGGTTCCGGCGATATTTCTGCGCCGATCGTGGCGGAAGGGCGCTACGAAATCAAAGTGATGCTCGAAAGTCTGCAACAGATGCAGACCTCGCTGGCAGAAACGGTGCGTACTGTGCGCCACGGCGCTGACACCATGTTCGCTGGCCTGAAAGGCATCGCGGCGGGCAATACCGATTTGTCTTCGCGTACCGAACAACAAGCCTCTGCGCTGGAAGAAACCGCCGCCAGCATGGAACAGCTGACCGCCACCGTGAAGCAGAACGCTGAGAACGCCCGTCAGGCGACACAGCTGGCGCGTGACGCCTCAAATACTGCAGAAAAAGGCGGTGAACTGACCGGCAATGTGGTGAAGACCATGAATGACATCGCAGGCAGCTCGAAAAAAATCAGTGCCATTACCAGCGTGATTGATGGCATTGCGTTCCAGACCAACATTCTGGCGCTGAACGCCGCAGTAGAAGCCGCCCGTGCCGGTGAGCAGGGTCGCGGATTTGCGGTGGTAGCCGGTGAAGTGCGTAGCCTCGCGCAGCGTAGCGCACAGGCCGCGAAGGAAATCAAAGCGCTGATTGATGAATCTGTCAGCCGCGTCAGCCAGGGTTCCGTGCTGGTGGAATCCGCCGGTAACACCATGGATGACATCGTTCGCGCCGTGACGCGCGTGACCGACATCATGGGCGAAATCGCCTCAGCCTCTGACGAGCAAAGTCGCGGCATCGAGCAGGTTTCTATAGCCGTCACGCAGATGGATCAGGTGACGCAGCAGAACGCCACGCTGGTTCAGCAGGCCGCTTCTTCCACGCATACGCTGGAAGCGGAGTCTGAAAACCTGACCCGCGCGGTCTCGGTGTTCCGTCTTGCCTCCGCCGGGAGTGCTCAGCCGCGACACAACGGTCCGGCGCAGGGTTTTACACCACGTCAGGTGGCGCAACCCGCGTTAATTGCGGCGCCCGCGCGAGCAGGTTCTGCGGATAACTGGGAAACCTTCTGATAAGGCCATCTGATGAAAAGTCGCGGATGAACAGTCAGCGGATGAAGAGTGAATTGGGTACCCGTTACACCACCTGTCCCTTTAATGGAGCTGCACCATGAATCAACCAGGCTCGCCAATGAGTGCTGATAACACTTCGATCATGGCACAGATGATCCAGCGTTTACCGCTGTCAGATACCCATTTTCGCCGGATAAGTGAACTTATCTATCAACGTGCAGGAATTGTACTGGCAGACCATAAACGCGAAATGGTCTACAACCGCCTGGTCCGGCGGTTGCGTATCCTCGGGCTGAACGACTTTGGCAGTTATATGGCGTTACTGGAAAACGACAGCAACAGCCCGGAATGGCAGGCGTTTATTAACGCACTGACCACCAACCTGACGGCGTTTTTCCGTGAAGCACACCACTTCCCGATCCTGGCGGAGCATGCCCGATCCCGCCCGAATAATTACAGTGTGTGGAGCACGGCGGCGTCGACAGGTGAAGAGCCGTATTCCATCGCCATGACGCTCAGTGAAGCACTGGGTCCGCGCATGGCGAGCTGCCGTATTCAGGCCAGTGACATTGATACGCAGGTGCTGGAAAAAGCTACGGCGGGCGTTTACCGGCTGGAAGAGTTGCGCACGCTCAGCCCGCAACAGTTACAGAAATTTTTCCTCAAAGGCACCGGCCCTCACAGCGGCCTGGTGCGTGTGCGTCCCGAGTTGGCGCAGATGGTGGCTTTCCAGCAACTGAATTTGCTGGCGAACCAGTGGCAGCTTAACGGTCCTTTTGATGCGATTTTCTGCCGTAATGTGATGATTTATTTCGATAAAGAAACACAGGAGAAAATTTTACGCCGGTTTGTTCCGTTACTTAAACCGGGTGGTCTGATGTTTGCCGGACACTCCGAGAACTTCAGCCAAATCAGCCGGGAATTTTATTTGCGCGGTCAGACCGTCTACGGCCTCGCCAAGGAGAGGTAATGAATAAAATCAGAGTGTTGAGCGTCGATGATTCGGCGTTAATGCGTCAGCTGATGACTGAAATCATTAACAGCCATCCGGATATGGAAATGGTGGCGACTGCGCCGGATCCGCTGGTGGCGCGTGATCTCATCAAAAAATTCAACCCTGACGTACTGACGCTGGATGTTGAAATGCCGCGTATGGACGGACTGGATTTTCTGGAAAAGCTGATGCGCCTGCGCCCGATGCCGGTGGTCATGGTGTCGTCGCTGACCGGTAAAGGCTCGGAAATCACCCTGCGTGCGCTGGAGCTGGGGGCGATTGATTTCGTCACCAAACCGCAGCTGGGGATCCGCGAAGGCATGCTGGCTTACAGCGAAATGATTGCCGACAAAATTCGTACCGCGTCAAAAGCGCGTCTGAATAAAAGCGTCAATACCGAACAGCCGCGCATTCTCAGCCATACGCCGCTGCTGAGCAGTGAAAAGCTGATTGCGATCGGGTCATCGACCGGTGGTACCGAGGCTATCCGCCACGTGTTGCAACCGCTGCCGCCGACCTGTCCGGCGCTGATGATTACACAACATATGCCACCGGGTTTTACCCGCTCGTTTGCGGAACGTCTGAACAAGCTGTGTCAGATCACCGTGAAAGAGGCCGAGGACGGCGAACGCGTTTTGCCGGGTCACGCGTATATCGCGCCGGGCGACCGGCATATGGAACTGGCGCGCAGTGGCGCCAACTATCAGGTTAAGTTGAACGACGGTCCGGCAGTGAACCGCCATCGTCCGTCGGTTGACGTGTTATTCCGTTCGGTGGCGCAGTTCGCCGGACGCAATGCCGTCGGGGTGATCCTGACGGGAATGGGCAATGACGGCGCTGCCGGCATGTTCGAGATGCACCGCGCGGGGGCTTATACCCTTGCACAAAACGAAGCCAGCTGTGTGGTTTTCGGTATGCCTCGCGAGGCTATCGCCACCGGCGGCGTAAACGAAGTGGTGGATCTCAGCCAAATCAGTCAGCGGATGCTGGCACAAATATCAGCCGGTCAGGCATTACGTATTTAATTTTTCAGCCTTGTGCTGGGTAGCAAACCTTAGGAGTAGATAAAACATGGCCGATCCAAATCTGAGATTCCTGGTAGTAGACGACTTCTCTACCATGCGTCGTATCGTGCGTAACCTGCTGAAAGAACTGGGCTTCAACAACGTTGAAGAAGCGGAAGACGGCGTTGATGCGCTGAACAAACTGCGTGCTGGCGGTTTTGACTTCGTGGTATCCGACTGGAACATGCCAAACATGGACGGTCTGGATCTGCTCAAAACCATCCGTGCAGATGGCGCGCTGGCTAAATTGCCGGTGCTGATGGTGACGGCAGAAGCGAAGAAAGAAAACATCGTTGCCGCCGCGCAGGCCGGTGCCAGTGGTTATGTCGTGAAACCATTTACCGCCGCCACGCTGGAAGAAAAGCTGGGCAAAATATTCGAAAAACTGGGCATGTAGGAGCACACCTATGGCAGAGATACCAATGCCTGCAAATGATGCAGCAACCGCGGGCGATATCATCGCCCGCATTGGGCAACTGACCCGTATGTTGCGTGACAGTATGCGTGAACTTGGCCTGGATCAGGCCATTGCTCAGGCAGCTGAAGCGATCCCGGATGCACGCGATCGTCTCGATTATGTGGTCACCATGACAGCACAGGCCGCCGAACGCGCCCTGAACTGTGTGGAAGCCGCGCAACCTCGTCAGAACAAACTTGAATCTGCCGCGAAGAAACTCGATAAGCGCTGGGATGAATGGTTTGAGAATCCGATTGAATTATCGGATGCACGCGAGCTGGTGACAGACACCCGCAGCTACCTGAAAGAGATCCCTGAGCACACCAGCTTTACCAATGCTCAGCTGATGGAAATCATGATGGCGCAGGACTTCCAGGATCTGACCGGTCAGGTAATCAAACGCATGATGACCGTGGTTCAGGAAATTGAAAATCAGCTGTTGATGGTGCTGATGGAAAATATTCCAGAACAACAGGTTAAGCAGAAACGCGAAACTGACAGCCTGCTGAACGGCCCGCAACTCGACGCTAACGGTGTCGGCGTGGTGGCCTCGCAAGAACAGGTTGATGATCTGCTGGATTCATTAGGTTTCTGATGAAGAACGTGTTGTGCCCATCCGTTTTCTGTGACAGGGAGCGGATGGGATGTTAGCTCCCTTTCCTGCGTTTTTCCTCCCTGTGTCCCCGCAAATGCTTTGCATAACGTTTCACTCAAATTATTTTTAAAAATTTTTGCCGTCTCAGGATCCGCTATTCTTAATATTTTCTGAGAAATATCCTGCATCATAAATCAGGCAGATCTGGCATCGGGCACGGCTGAATTTATCCGGTGCGCTTTATCTTAATTTTATATCAGAAAACTCCTGTGACCTGTGTAACCGAACGGTTGAGTTTGCTCGCATTATGTCATTTCAGGTGTATTGCCCAATTAAAAAACCACCGTTACAATGCGCCGCATCCGATAATGAAATCCTGAATGTTTATATTCAAGGGGATTATTTCGGAGTGCAGGGGGACATGTTTTAATCATGTTTTCTCTGTGCGGGGAATCACTGGAAACAGGTCAGTGAATAATATCTCCAGACTATTGTTATATTAATTCTAACTAAATAAGGATATCACAGATGAAAAAGATCAACATGAATGAAGCAAGCGCAATTGTTGGCGGTACCACGACTTGCGTAAACAGCTTTGAATTAAACCTGGTGGGTGATGCAACTGTTTGTAACGCAGTGAAAACCTGTACTGACAAAAATGGCGTTGTGACTAAAACCTTCACCGCTGCAGCAATCATCAACTGCGGTAACGTAGGCTGAGAAACATCCGTTTCTTATTAAATCAGAATAAATAGTTTTACTGTTTTTCTGACAGGGCGTTGTATTTCATATGCAACGCCCGCCTGATATTTCCCCGGTGAGCGTCGCGTATTATTATTTCAGGATGAAAAGCCTCCCATGAAAAAAAGAATTCTGCCCATTCTGGCGTATACCGTTTTTGTCGCGGTTATTTCAGCGCTGATTACGACAGCCTGGATCCATTACCTTGTGCGCAACCAAACCAGCGATGACGGACAACAGGTTCTGACGTCGCTGTCGGCGGATAAATTAGCCAAAAGTCCGATTACGGATGGTGAAGATATTATTGAAATCTTCTCATACGGTTGTCATTACTGTGCATTAAACGAAAAGAATGTTGAGGCGCTGGAAAAACGTATGCCAGCGGGTAAGAAACTGGTTCGCCTGCATTTCAGCCTGGATAATCAGGGCGGACTGGCGCGCTTTGCACCGGTATTTGCCACATTGCAGGTGATGGGCATTGAAGAAGCCCACCGTGAGAGCGCCTATGACGCGGTCATGAAAAATCACATCGATTTGGGTGATCCTGCAAAACGAGATGCGTGGCTGGCAGAGAATAAGATAAATGTAGATGAATACCATAAAGTCAGTCAGTCGGCAGAAGTCAAAGACCTGCTCGATTATATGACCCGCGTTTCACAGTATTACGACATTAATGCCACCCCGACCTTTATTGTGGGCAAAAAATGGGTAGCGATTCAGGATCGTGATTTCCCGTCATTCTCTGACAAATTACTCTCTATTTTGAAGAATGATCAGGCGCCGGAGAAATAATGAAATTCGTTGCCCTGTGGTGCGCGCTGTTTTGGAAAAACCTCACCGTCAGATGTCAGTGGTTTTTGTATAAACTCCGACTTACTGGCTACAGGGCGCATTGTTTATTATTCCGGCACATGCATTATCGCGTTATTTTTGCTTTGTCCCACGTCAGACGCTTTTTAGGGCTGACAGGCCGCGATGTGAAATTACGGGCGGCGGTTGCGCAGTCTAACCGTCAGTGTCTGATGAATGACAATAAGAAATTTGATTATATCTGGCTGACCCAGCGGCGACAGTTGCTGATTCAGGCGGTGACCTACGGACAGAATCGTCGTGCATTACGTGAGCTGGCCGACTGCTCGGCCCGGCTCAATGCGGTGGTCGAGCCGCTGCAACGCGCCGGTCAGCCGGTGATCCTCGCGCCACTACACATGGTGTCGGACGTACTCAGTACCATGGTCGGTGCCGCGGCGTTTCCGGGTAAAGCAACGGTCATTACCTCGCGCAGCGCGGATGCACATTCCGCAGCGGAACGGCAACTGGGTGGCGTCGATCTGACCTATTGTTCAATACATGAAGATAATAAAAATATTGCCGGGAATCTGATGACGTCGGTCATGGAGGCCGCCGATAACCAGCGGAATATTATTTTATTTCCGGATATCACGCCTGATTTCACGCAGTTCGCCAGTAAAGACAAAGCTGAAAAATTATCCTGCCGGATATTTGGTCGTCCCGCCAGTTTACACAGCGGTATTATCCGGCTGGCACGAATGATGTCTGCGAAGGTGATTTTTTATCATCTTTATTATGACAAGGGGTTGAATATCGTTATTCATGACCCGGTCAGTGCAAAAGAATTAAAAGAAAAAATGCCGCGCATTATTGAACAAAGTATTCGTGAACACTCAACCGACTGGATGCTGTGGCATTCACATTCGTTATTTTTTATTAATGAGTGAAAACCCATCCGCAACAGCGCAGCGATATTACTGAAAAGAACAGGGCGTTTTAAGGTATCGATTATGGATAATATTATTCCTAAGCTGGTTTATCAGGCAGAAACGAACGAATGCGCGCTGGCCTGTGTTTCTATGCTGGCGGAAACTCAGGGCATCAGCGCGCCGCTGGACGTGTTACGCGAACGTTTCCCGACATCGTCTCACGGCACCGCGCTGTCAACCCTGTGCGACATCTTATCTGAGCTGGCGATCCCGGCGTATCCGGTGGCGTTTGATTTCGATGAGCTGGCAGAACTGCCTTTACCCGCCATTTTGCACTACGGTGCCAGTCACTATGTCCTGCTGGCCTATCGTCAGGGGAGCTATGTCTGCGTGATGAATCCGGCGATTGGCGAACAGCTTCTGCCGGTTGCCGCGCTCAGATCTGAAATCAGTGGTTACGCGGTGGTGCTCGATCAGGAGGCGCCGCGCACTGCGCAACCGGCAGAAAAACAACCGCGCACGCGTCGTTTCCGCGCACTCGAATGCATGAGCCTGAAACAAACGGCGGCCATCCCCGGCATTTACAAGCTGATGTTGCTGGCATTTCTGGTGTCACTGACCTTGTTCATCATGCCGGTGATGGTCAGCTCGGCAATCAACAACGTTTTCTCTTCCGGCGGCAAAACCGAATTCCCGTATTTCTATTACCTGCTGGCCTTCGTGGTCTCGACGCTGCTGGCGTTTATTGTGCGCAGCGTAACTGAGCGTTTTATCAAACGTTTTGTCGTGATGCAAAGCGTTAGCGGTTTTGCCCGGTTGCTGAACAACACGCTCTCTTTCTTTGAGAAACGCAGCCCCGGTGAAATCTACAGCCGTTTCTCCAACTGGCAGATGGCGGCGGCGCAAAAAATCGAGCTGGACAACGGCCTGCGCGTGGACTGGGTCGTCGGCGTGATTGCGCTGGCGGTGATGTGCTATATCAGCCCGCTGCTGGCCGGTATTTCCGCCATCGGCGTCACGCTGATGGGGCTGGTCAGCGTCTGGGCGATTTTCCGCGACCGCTATTACACCCAGCAGGTTCAGGTAAAGAGTGCAGAACAAAGCGACTTCCTGCTGGAAACTATTCAGGGTTTCGCCACGCTCAAATCCGCCGGACTGAACAGCCAGCGTCAGGCGGCATTCGCCGGATATGCGCTGTCGCTGTTTGACTGCCGCCAGAAACAGAAAGTGTACGAGCAGGTGAAAAGCAGCCTGTATCAGCTGATTGGCAGCCTCGAGATGGTGTTCTTTATGCTGCTGGCGCTGCCGTTGCTGAAAGATAACCGGATTTCACTGGGTGAATTCTTCGCCTACAGCTTCGTCCGTCAGATTTTTACCGCTTACATCACGCAGATTTTCTTCTCCGTGCTGCAAAAGAATCAGCTGCACGTGATTGATACCCGCGCCGCCGATCTGTTCCCGCCGGTCAGGGAAGAGGCCTCCGGTGACTTACTGCCGCCTGTCCGTTTCAGCCAGGAGCTCAGCTACCGGGAACTTCAGTTTGCTTACGATCCCGGTAAACCGGTGCTGGACCACGTGTCGGTGACGGTGCGTCATGGCGAAACGCTGGCGATTGTCGGTGAGTCGGGCGCGGGGAAAAGTACGCTGCTGAAAGTCATTACCGGACTTATCGAACCTCAGGGCGGAGAAATCCTGGCCGACGGACAGCCGGTCAGCAGTCGTCAGGCACAGAAGCTGTTCTTCCTGCAAAGCCAGGAGGACATCCTGTTCAATACCAGCGTTCTGCAAAACATCACGCTGTTTGATCGTGAACACGACGCGCAGAAGCAACTGCGTATCGATAAGTCGCTGCGCGGGCTGAACCTGACGGAGGTGATCGACCGTCTGCCAGGCAAACAAAACGCGCTGATCCGCGAAAGCCATCCCGCGCTGTCGCTGGGGCAACGTCAGCGTCTGATGCTGGCACGTGCGATGTACAGCGATTGTCCGGTGATGGTGCTGGATGAGCCGACGGCCAATCTCGATGAAGAGACGGCGCAGCAGGTGATGCAAACCCTGATCAGCCATTGCCGTGAATACGGAAAAACCCTGATCACCGTAACGCACAGTGAAACCGCGCTGGCGTTGTTTGACCGGGTCTGTGTAATGAGAGATGGCCGCGTCACCGCGACAACGGGCGCTGTGATTTCCGCTTTCACCCCGCAAGGAGAACCGGTGTGAGTTTCTCAATCAGACACATCGCCGCCGGACACCGCAAGGCATTTTATACGCTGATCCTTGTGGTGTTGATCCTGCTGGCCGGGGCTGCGTACGGCGTACACAGCATGATGTCCGGCACCGCCGCGCCGCTGGTCTCACAGGCCATAGGTCGCGGGGATATCGAAAAAACCGTACTGGCGACCGGTATCCTCAAGCCTTCCGCGCAGGTCAACGTCGGTGCGCAGGTCAACGGTCAGTTAAAGAAACTGTATGTCCGTGCGGGCGACCGGGTCACCAAAGGCCAGTTACTGGCCGAAATCGACCCGACGCTGCAACAGAGCGAACTGCGTAAATCCGAAGCGGAACTCGACAGTGCCGTGGCGCAAAAACAGGCGTCGCTGTACACGCTGACGCAATATCAGCTGGAGCTGAAACGTCAGTTACAGATGGATCGCGATGGCTCAGGTACCAAAAGTAATCTCGAGCAGGCGCAGGCTAAAGTCGATACCCAGAAAGCGCAGATCAAAGTCAACGAAGCGCAGATTGTGCAGGCGCAGATGGCGCTGGAAACGGCGAAAGCCAATCTGGGCTATACGCGGATCCTGGCACCGGTGGACGGGCAGGTGCTCGGCATCGTCACCAAAGAAGGGCAAACCGTGGTCTCCTCGCAGACCGCGCCGACCATTCTGGTGCTGGCCAATGTCGATACCATGACGGTTCAAACCCGTATTTCAGAAACCGACATCCTGAAAGTGCATCCTGGTCAGCCGCTGTGGTTTTACGTGGTCGCCGATCCCAAACATCGTTATCAGAGCGTCATGGGCACCTTGCAGGACGCGCCAAACGACGCTTTACAGGATGAAAGCACCAGCAGCCAGACTCAGCAACCTTCTGCCGTCTATTACAACGGCGTGTTCAGCGTGCCGAATCCCGATCATCTGCTGCGCACCTCAATGACCGCGCAGGTATTTATCATCACCGAACAGGCTAAAAATGTGTTGCGTCTGCCGGTGATGGCACTGGGTCAGCCACTGGGCGATGACCGGTATCAGGTGCAGGTGGTGAACGGCGACAAGACCGAACAACGGGTGATCCGTGCGGGCATTAATGACCGTCAGTTTGTCGAAGTGAAAGACGGGCTGCGCGAAGGTGAGCACGTGGTGATGATGCAAAATGAGGCGGAGACGGCAAATGGCTAATTCTCCGGTCATCGAACTTTCGCATATCTCCCGCCGTTTTGGTGAGGGCAACGCTGCCGTCACCGTGCTCAAAGATATTTCCCTGCGCGTCAATGCCGGGCAAATGCTGGCGATTATAGGCGCGTCCGGTTCGGGTAAATCGACGCTGATGAACATTCTCGGTTGTCTGGATAAGCCGTCGGAAGGCGAAATGCGCATTATGGATGTGCCTGCGCATGCGGCGACCAGCGAACAGCTGGCGCAATTGCGCAGCCAGTATCTGGGCTTTATTTTTCAGCGCTATCACCTGATGCCGTATCTCACGGCCCTCGAAAACGTCACCATTCCGGCGCTGTATACCGACATGCCTGCGGCGGCGCGTCAGGCGCGGGCGGAACATTTGCTCAACCGGTTAGGGCTTGGCAACCGCATGAATTACCGGCCCGCGCAGCTTTCCGGCGGGCA
>NZ_JYDG01000118.1:0-32954 GCF_003263545.1 Rahnella sp. AN3-3W3 | reverse complement strand
GGGCGTTAACATTACTTCCCAAACAATCTCCGCCCAAAATCCTCAATCTTGCGATTCACCAGACGCATTTGCATGGTTTTACTCCAGCTTGCTGAAATCCCCGCCGCAGACATCAGCCGCCGGTACTGTTCTTCATCGAACGGCATATGAAACGCGATAGAAATAGCTTCGGCGACGGAGACTTCACTGTTGCGCGTCAGCAATTCCAGCGGACGGTCGCCACTGGTTTTTCCTGTGCCCACGACGCGATATAACCAGCCGCAGCGGCCGCTTTGCTGCAACAGTGGCGACAGATTCTGGCAGTCGAGAAAATGGTTCAGCTTGTAGCAGGGCGCGCGAGGCTGCGTGACCTGAATCAGCGTTTCGCCCCAGCGGAAAATATCGCCGATAAATACGTTATCTTCGGTCATGCCGAGCGTGGAAAGGTTTTCGCCAAAAGCTGGCGGATGGAAACGATCTTCTTCTTCGGGAAACTGCTGGCGCAGCCAGGCGTAATGCTCGCGGGGGAAATGGCACAGCGCGCGGTCAGCGCCACCGTGATATGACTTTTCGGCCTGCTGATCGCCTTCTAGCCCGAAAGGCGTTAAGGCGATGCCGCCATCAACCTGACGTTTGGCAATCGCACTGGGTGAGAAATCGGGATATTGCTCGATGGTACCGATGTACACGTCGGGATAATGCATAAGCTCTCCGCTGCTGAAATGTCACTCACACCAGCATAACCTGCATTGGGCAGCGGGAATAGAAGGAATACCTGCGCGCAATCAGCGAACTGCGCGCAGTAAAGAGGGGTCAGAACGTTTCCCAGTTTTCCTGGCTGGTTTTGCCTTGTACCGGCGGCGCGAGAGTCGGGCGACGAAGCGAGGCGGACGCCGGAGCATTCAGCATATTGTCGTTCCCGGCGAGACGGAATACCGAAACCGCCTGCGTCAGCGTTGCGGCCTGATCTTCAAGGGAATCAGCGGCAGCAGACGACTGCTCAACCAGCGCGGCGTTCTGCTGAGTGGTGCTGTCCATCTCCACAATCGCCTGTGATATCTGCGCGATGCCCCGGCTTTGCTCGTCAGACGCCGAGGCAATTTCACCCATAATATCGCGAACATGCGAGACGGATTTCACGATGTCCTGCATCGTGCGCCCGGTATTTTCCACCAGTCTGGCACCGGTACTGACGCGTTCAACCGACTCTGCAATCAGCCCTTCAATCTCTTTTGCCGCCTGCGCGCTGCGTTGCGCCAGTGTGCGGACTTCAGAGGCCACCACGGAGAATCCGCGTCCCTGCTCACCGGCACGCGCAGCTTCAACCGCGGCGTTCAGTGCCAGAATGTTGGTCTGGAAAGCGATGCCGTTAATGACCGAGGTAATTTCGGCAATGCGTTTTGAGCTGCCGGAAATCTGCTGCATGGTATCCACCACTTCGCCAACTTGCTTGCCGCCAAGCGTTGCCGTGCCTGAGGCTTCACTGGCCAGTTTGCTGGCGTGATGGGCGTTATCGGCATTCTGTTTCACCGTCGCACTCAGCTCTTCCATGCTGGCAGCGGTTTCTTCAACGGCCGCCGCCTGCTGCTCGGTGCGTGAGGAGAGATCGGTATTCCCCGCAGCGATTTCAGCTGCGGCGTGGGACACCTGCGAAACGCCGGAGCGGATTTCATAAATCATGGTGCTGAGATTCTGGCTCATCGCGGCGACTGCGTTCATCAGCATCCCCAGCTCGTCACGACGTGTTGTCGGATGTGCGGCGGTCAGATCACCCTGCGCAATAGCTTCGGCAGTTTTCAGTGTATCGCGCAGCGGCTGGGCAATCTGGCGGGTAATGCGCCACGCAATGATGATGCCGGCCAGCATCACAATCAGTGTAATCACCATCATAATCATCTGCGCATGGCTGATATCCAGATGCGTATTTTCCAGCTCGTTTTTGAAGATTTTCGCCACCAGCGCATTCATTTCTGTGGCTTTTACCGACAGCAGCTGGGAGTTTTTCTGCTCTTCTTCATAGGCGGGCATATACGCCACAACGTGGCTTTTATACGTCGCCAGCGCGCTCATCAGCGGGGCGAGAGTGGCCTGCTGATTCGGTAACAGCAGCGCATTCAGCTTTTTGGCATTTGCTTGTGTGTCATCAATCGACTGCAACAGCTTGGCTTCGGATTCTTTGTTAATGCTCAGCAACAGGCCGCGCACGTTATAACGCACGCTGATCAGTTTCTGAATCACCTCAGCCAGAGAAAGACGGATGGAAGGATCGGCATCTTCCACGCGCAACTGATCCTGTAAACGCGTCACCACGGCTTCAGTTTCGGAGAGGTTCCAGCTCGCGCGAACGGCATCCTTCTTATCGACGGCCAGCTTAAAGGCGTCCTGAGCCTGCTGATATTCGTGGATTTTAACCGGCACCTGATTGAGTTCGGCCAGACTCGCTGCATCCCACTCCAGTTTGTCTTTCGACTGGGCAATCAGCTGCGAAAGTGCGCTGATTTTGTCCTGGTTTTGTTTGAGATAAGCGGGGTCATAATTGAGCTGATACAGCGTGCGGCTGAGACGGGCTTCGTTTAACAGCGCATTCATCTGATTGCTGAAATCGACTTTTTCAGCGCGCTGGCTGATGTCGTTAAATTTGATCATCCCTGCCACGGTGATGGCCGCGGTGATCAGAAGTACCAGCCCGAAGCCCAGACCCAGTTTGGTGCCGACCTTGAGATTATTCATCCACTGCGAAAGACCTGTTCCGTTGCTCATGTTCATTCTCCGTCGAACATCCCTTTAAAATTAATAAGTGATTTTGTGACGCCTTTGTGAACAACCTATCGGTGGACTTAAGAGAAACTTTATAGGGAGCGGCGCGTATTTTTGATTAATGCGAGCGGGATCGGATAAGGGCAGAGGGGAAATGAATAATTGGCAATAAAACAGTGATCAGGCTTAGGTCTTTACTCAATAAAGAGTACATAAAACGGACATAAAAAAGGCGGGTCAGTGACCCGCCATTGGCGAAAACATCGTGCCCGTTATGGGCGGTAAAGCGAAATTACTTCGCTTCAGCCAGACGTTTTGCTGCTTCGTCCCAGTTTACAACATCCCAGAAGGCTTTGATGTAATCAGGGCGTTTGTTCTGATATTTCAGGTAGTAAGCGTGTTCCCAAACGTCCAGACCCAGCAGCGGGTAACCGGATGCGCCTGAAACAGCTTCGCCCATCAGCGGGCTGTCCTGGTTAGCGGTAGAAACAACGGCCAGTTTGCCGTCTTTCAGAACCAGCCATGCCCAGCCTGAACCGAAACGAGTGGTTGCTGCTTTCTCGAAAGTTTCTTTGAAAGCTTCAACGCTGCCGAAATCGCGTTCGATAGCAGATTTCAGTTCGCCCTGCAGGGTGGTACCGGTTTTCAGACCTTTCCAGAACAGGCTGTGGTTAGCGTGGCCACCTGCGTTGTTACGCAGTGCAACTTTCTTGTCCGCAGGCACTTTGTCCAGGTTTGCGATCAGCTCTTCAACAGGAAGTTTTGCCAGTTCTGGCAGGCTTTCCAGTGCAGCGTTCGCGTTGTTCACGTAAGCCTGGTGGTGTTTAGAGTGATGGATTTCCATCGTTTCTTTGTCGAAATGCGGTTCGAGTGCGTCGTATGCGTAAGGCAGTGATGGCAGTGAATAACTCATATTCATCGTCTCCATAGTGTAGGGCGGCACCGTCATTGTGAGCACCGCGTAATCAGTCGGATCATTATAGTTAATTAAATGATATTGAAAATGATTATCTATGCTCCACCCTTTGTACGGGTACTCGTAAGCGCCTGTTATACGGGGCTTAGAACCAGATAACCGCAAACAATCCAAAATTGTCTAAAGGCACGTGAAGCTTAGAGGGTCAGCGTAACCGCTGCGGATGCGTATACACCGTTGCCCGTCCCGGTTTGCTGAAACCGACCAGCGTCAGGTTACATTTTTCGGCGACGTCTACCGCCAGCGTGGTGGCGGCGGAGACGGCAAACAGAATTTCGACACCGCACATCGCGGCTTTCTGCACCATTTCATAGCTGGCGCGGCTCGACACCAGCGCGGCACCGGATTGCCATTCACTTTGTTTTTCACGCAGGCCAAGCATTTTATCCAGCGCCACGTGACGTCCCACGTCCTCGCAGCCACCCAGTAAGTCGCCCTGCGAGGTTATCCACGCGGCGGCATGCGTACAGCCGGTCAGCTGACCGATTTCCTGCACGGATTTCAGCTGATTCAGCGCGTTATCCAGATTCGCCAGCTCAAACGTTTGGGTAAACGGCAGCGGGGCGAGCGGGCGGAACAAATCGCCTAACTGTTCGATGCCGCACACGCCGCAGCCGGTTCGGCCCGCCATGGCACGACGACGCTCTTTCAGCCCGGCAAAACGGCGGCTCGATAATTCGATGTTAACTTCAATACCGTTACAGTTTGGTGTTACGTCCAGCCCGAAAATATCTGTAGCCGATTCGATAATTCCTTCCGACAGCGAAAACCCCAGCGCAAAGGCTTCGAGATCTTTCGGCGACGCCATCATTACCACATGTGAAATCCCGTTATAGACCAACGCAACGGGCACTTCTTCTGCAATCCAGTCGTCTTCCAGTTCGCCAGGATGTGTGCGCTGCATCACCGGTTTTTGACTGGCTCCGATGATCTGAGTCACTTTTTTTATCATCTTTTTCGCTCAGTTCTTTTACTTGATGGACATCCATTGGCAATAACCTTATAAACATTCCGGCTACATAAGCCGTACAAACTGTCAGGACTTTAGGTCTTAATTTTACCGCTTCCGCATCTGCAACGGAAAGCGGCAATTTGAAAGCAATGTGTTAACAAATGATGGGAAGGAGTCTTTCATGCAAGTCAGCAGAAGACAATTATTCAAAATATGTGCGGGCGGTATGGCCGGCACTACCGCAGCATTATTGGGGTTTGCCCCGACAATCGCGCTGGCGGAAACCCGCCAATATAAACTGCTTCGCTCGCGTGAAACCCGCAACAACTGCACGTACTGCTCAGTCGGTTGCGGCATGTTGATTTACAGCCAGGGCGACGGCGCGAAAAACGTTACTGAAAATATCTTCCACGTAGAGGGTGACGCCGATCATCCGGTCAGTCGTGGCTCGTTGTGCCCGAAAGGCGCAGGCGTACTGGATTACATCCACAGCGAAGGCCGTCTGAGATATCCGGAATATCGCGCGCCCGGCGCCGATAAATGGCAGCGTATAAGCTGGGATGAGGCGATTTCCCGTATCGCCCGCCTGATGAAAGATGACCGCGACGCCAACTTTGTCGAGAAAAATGAAAACAACGTCACGGTTAACCGCTGGCTGACCACCGGCATGTTATGTTCGTCCGCGGCCAGTAACGAAACCGGTCTGCTGGATCAGAAATTCACCCGCGCGCTGGGCATGGTCGCCATCGACTGTCAGGCACGTCTGTGTCACGGTCCGACCGTCGCGGCATTAGCGCCAAGCTTTGGTCGCGGTGCGATGACCAACAACTGGGTAGATATCAAAAACGCCAACGTCATTTTGATTATGGGCGGAAACGCGGCAGAAGCGCATCCGGTCGGATTCAAATGGGTGATTGAGGCGAAAACCAAAAATAACGCCAAAGTTATCGTCGTCGATCCGCGTTTCAACCGCAGCGCCGCCGTGGCCGATATCTATGCGCCAATCCGCGCCGGTTCGGACACCGCTTTCCTGCTCGGCATGATCAACTACCTGATTACGCATAATAAAATTCAGACCGAATATGTCAGGGAGTACACCAACGCCAGCCTGCTGGTGCGGGAAGATTATGCCTTTAACGATGGTCTGTTCAGCGGCTTCGACGCGACGAAAAAATCCTACAACAAAGAAAGCTGGCACTATCAGCTGGATGAAAACGGTCTGGCGAAACAGGACAAAACCTTGCAGGACCCGCGCTGTGTCTGGAATCTGCTGAAAGAGCATGTTTCCCGGTACACGCCGGAACTGGTGGAGCGTCTGTGCGGCACCTCGAAAGAAGATTTCCTGCTGATCAGCTCTATTCTGGCAGAAACCTGCGCGCGCGATAAAACCTCGACCATTCTGTATGCGCTGGGCTGGACGCATCACACCGGCGGCGCGCAAATCATCCGTTGTGCGGCGATGATCCAGCTGTTGCTGGGCAATATCGGCATGCCTGGCGGCGGCGTGAATGCGTTGCGCGGTCACTCCAATATTCAGGGTTACACCGATCTCGGTTTGCTCTCGCTGAATCTGCCGGGCTACATGCCTTTGCCTTCGGAAAAACAGACGAATTTCAGCGATTACCTGCAACAGATCACGCCGACACCGCTGGTGGACGGGCAGGTCAATTTCTGGAAAAACACGCCGAACTTCTTCGTCAGTATGATGAAAAGTTTCTGGGGCGATCATGCCACGGCGGAAAACGACTGGGGCTTTGACTGGCTGCCGAAATGGGACAAAAGCTACGACGTGATGCAGCAAGCCGAGCTGATGACTGAAGGCAAACTGAACGGTTATATCGTGCAGGGCTTCAACCCGCTGGCGGCATTCCCGGACAAAAACAAATCCTCGCGCGCGCTCTCAAAACTGAAATACATGGTGGTAATCGACCCGCTGGTGACTGAGTCCTCGAACTTCTGGCAAAACCACGGTGCGATGAACGACGTGCAGACCGCCGATATTCAGACCGAAGTGTTCCGCCTGCCGTCTTCCTGTTTTGCGGAAGAAAACGGTTCGATTGTGAACTCCGGCCGCTGGCTGCAATGGCACTTCCAGGCGTCTGAGCCACCGGGTGAAGCGCTGCACGACGGCAAAATTATCGCGCGCCTGTTTATGAAACTGCGCGAGCTGTATCAGAAAGAAGGCGGTGCCAATCCGCTGCCGGTGATGAATATGGCGTGGGATTATCAGGATCCGCTCGACCCGCTGCCGGAAGAAATCGCCCGCGAAGCCAACGGCAAAGCGCTCGCAGATATCCATGACGATCAGGGCAATCTGCTGGCGAAAAAAGGTCAGCAGATTTCGACCTTTGCCCATCTGAAAAACGACGGCAGCACCGCCAGTTTCTGCTGGATTTACGCCGGTAGCTGGACAGAAGCCGGTAACCAGATGGCGCGCCGCGATAACGCCGATCCTTCCGGTCTGGGCTGTACGTCCGGCTGGGCGTGGTGCTGGCCGCTGAACCGCCGCATTCTGTATAACCGTGCCTCCGTCGACCCGCAGGGCAAACCGTGGGATCCAAAACGCGAAATTATCCGCTGGGATGGCGCGAAGTGGACCGGCTTTGATGTCCCGGATTACAGCGCTGCGGCGCCGGGCACCGGCGTGGGGCCGTTTATCATGCAACAGGAAGGCGTCGGGCGTTTATTTGCCACCGACAAAATGGCCGACGGCCCGTTCCCTGAGCATTACGAACCGATTGAATCACCGATTGGCACCAACCCGCTGCATCCGGCGGTGATCTCCAATCCGGTCGCACGTATTTTTGCCAGCGATTTGCCGAATATGGGTACTGCCAAAGACTTCCCGTATGTGGCGACCACTTATTCGATCACCGAATTGTTCCGCCACTGGACCAAACACGCGTTGCTGAATGCCATCGCGCAGCCTGAACAGTTTATCGAGATCGGCGAAGGTCTGGCCGCCTCGAAAGGCATTGCGCAGGGCGATGAGGTGAAAGTCTCCTCGAAGCGCGGATTCATCGTGGCGAAGGCCGTGGTGACCAAACGCATCAGGCCGCTGACCATCGACGGTAAGCACGTCGACACCATTGGCATCCCGTGCCACTGGGGCTTTGAAGGCGCGACGCGTAAGGGCTATTTAGCCAACACGCTGACGCCGTCAGTCGGCGACGCTAACTCGCAAACGCCGGAGTTCAAGGCGTTCCTGGTTAACGTGGAAAAGGTCTAACGGAGGCGAATTATGGCAATGCAATCACAGGACATACTTCGTAAGTCCGCAACCAACGGGTTCACGCCTGCACCGCGTGCCCGTGACCATCAGCAGGAAGTGGCGAAACTCATCGACGTCACCACCTGCATCGGCTGTAAAGGCTGTCAGGTCGCCTGTTCCGAATGGAACGACCTGCGCGATGAAGTGGGTATCAATACCGGCGTGTACGATAACCCGATGGATCTCAGTGCGAAATCCTGGACGGTGATGCGTTTCTCGGAAGTGGAACAAAACGGCAAGCTGGAATGGCTGATCCGCAAAGACGGCTGTATGCACTGCGCCGATCCGGGCTGTCTGAAAGCCTGTCCGGCGGAAGGCGCTATTTTGCAGTACGCCAACGGCATCGTCGATTTTCAGTCAGAGCATTGTATCGGCTGCGGTTACTGCATCGCCGGTTGCCCGTTCAACGTTCCGCGTATCAACAAACAGGATAACCGTGCCTACAAATGCACGCTGTGCGTTGATCGCGTGAGTGTAGGCCAGGAACCGGCTTGTGTGAAAACCTGCCCGACCGGCGCAATTCATTTCGGCACCAAAACCGCGATGCAGGATCTGGCCGCAGAACGCGTCAGCGAACTGAAAGGCCGCGGTTTTGAGCACGCCGGTTTGTACGATCCGCAGGGCGTCGGCGGTACGCACGTGATGTACGTGCTGCATCACGCCGACAACCCGCAGCTGTATCACGGCCTGCCGAAAGATCCGGCCATCAGCGCCGCAGTCACTTTATGGAAAGGTGTCTGGAAACCGCTGGCTGCAGTCGGCTTCGCGGTAACCTTCGCGGCGGCAGCCTTCCACTTCCTCGGCGTGGGTCCTAACTACGTGAAAGAGGAAGAGCACGCAGAAGAAGGCGAAAAACATGACGATGAGGAGAAACGTCCATGAAAAAAGAGAAGTTAATCCAGCGCTATAACCTGGTCGAACGCCTCAATCACTGGATTGTTGCCTTTTGTTTTGTGACGCTGGCGCTCAGTGGGATCGGCTTTTTCTTCCCGTCGTTTAACTGGCTGATGAACGTTTATGGCACGCCGCAACTGGCGCGTATCCTGCACCCGTTCTTCGGCGTGGTGATGTTCGTCTCTTTCCTCGGCATGTTCTTCCGTTACTGGAAGCACAACCTGCCGGAAAAAGACGACCTCGTGTGGGCGAAAAATATCGACAAGGTGCTGACCAATCATGAAGTCGGCGACACAGGTCGCTATAACTTCGGTCAGAAATGCGTGTTCTGGGCGGCGATCAGCTGTCTGGTGCTGCTGATGGCAAGCGGCGTGATTATCTGGCGTCCGTGGTTTGCGGATTTCTTCCCGATCCCGCTGATCCGTCTGGCGCTGCTGGTGCATTCGCTGGCCGGTATCGGGCTGATTCTGGTGATCATCATGCACGTCTACGCGGCGACCTGGGCGAAAGGCTCGATCGCGGCGATGACCGGCGGCAAAGTGCCGGTGTCATGGGCGAAGTATCATCATCCGCGCTGGTATCGCCAGGTGCGTGATGAAGAGCAGAAAAAAGAACAAGACCAGAGGAAAGCCGGATGAGCATCCAGATTGTTCCACAGGACGAACTGGCAGACGGTATAAACGCGGCGGGAAACATCCCGCCTGTGCTGTTCGCCAATCTGAAAACGCTCTATCAGCGCCGCGCCGATCGTCTGCGCGCGCTGGCAGAAAACAGCCCGCTCGACGGGTATCTCAATTTTGCTGCGGCGATATGCGATGCCCAGCAGCGCGTGCTGAAGGAATTTCCACTCAGTATCGATCTGAGCGGAGAATTAGAGAAAGCCGCCGGTAAACCGCCGCTCGATTGCGCTCTGTTTCCTCGAACGCCGCACTGGCTGACGTTGCTGGATGCGTTGATTGCTGTTCTGAAACCGGACGCTTCTGAGCCGGTGCGTGCGGTGCTGGAGCGCCTTGAACACTCCCCGAATCTTCAGCGCGAAATGATGGCGACAGAGCTGCTTTGCCAGGATTTCAAACACGTTCCGGCTGACAAAGCCCCGTTTATCTGGGCGGCGCTGTCCCTTTACTGGGCGCAGATGGCGGCGCAACTTCGCGGCGTCGGACGTGCGGATTACGGTGAAAATCGCCAGTTCTGCCCGGTCTGCGGCAGTATTCCTGTGTCTGCGGTGATCAATGCCGGTGGCCTGCGCTATCTGCACTGCAATCTGTGTGAAAGCGAATGGCATGTGGTACGGGCGAAATGCAGCAACTGCGACGAGATGGAGCATCTGAATCTGTGGTCCATCGACGACGAACAGGCAACGGTGAAAGCCGAAGCCTGTGATGATTGCGGCGCTTACCTGAAACTGATTTATCAGGATAAAGACCCGCAGGCTGACGCTGTGGCTGATGACCTTGCCACGCTGCTGCTCGATGATCGTATGGAAGACAAAGGTTTTTCCAGCAGCGGCATCAACCCGTTCCTGTTTCCCGCAGAGTAACCTGTAAATCTGGCAGCCTTGACTGGTAAACCCCGGCATGGCTGCTAGCTTTAAAAGAGGTTCCGGCGAAAACGAGGAGGGTCTGATGAAGTTGATCGGCAGCTATACCAGCCCGTATGTGCGCAAGATTTCGGTGATGTTGCTGGAAAAGGGCATCCCGTTTGATTTCATTAACGACACGCCCCATGAACCGGGCTGCAAAATCACCCAGTTCAATCCCCTCGGAAAAGTCCCCGCGCTGGTCGCCGACGATGGCGAAATTTTCTATGATTCCCCGATCATTGTGCAGTTCATCGAGCTGATGAATGTCGCGCCCACGCTGTTACCGTGGCAGCCGCTGGAAGCATTACGTGTTAAGCAAATCGAAGCGCTGGCCGATGGCGTGACGGACGCCGCCGTGGCATTAGTGCTGGAAGGGCGTCGCGATGCCGATAAGCGTAACGAGGCCTGGATTTTGCGTCAGCGCGAAAAGCTGCTGCGCGGGCTGGATGCACTGGAAAAACATGCCGCCAGCCGCACGCTGCTCAATTCTGAAAGCCTGAATGTGGCTGATATCGCCGTCGCCTGTTGTCTGGGATATCTCAACTTTCGTCGTATCGCGCCGGGCTGGTGCGTCGAACATCCTGAGCTGATAAAACTGGTCGAACGCCTGTTTCAGCGTGAGAGTTTTGCGCGCACGACGCCCCCCGGAAGCGGTAACACCAGCGTGGCAGCAAAAAAGGTGTGAGGCCGCTCGAAGAGTTCTCTTTACATCCCGCCGGTTCGATTTTCACTGCCTAAACTTTATGCAGCGCTCTGCTACAACCTGCTGCATAAAGGAGTTCCATCATGGCTTATGATAAAAATCCTCATGCCGTCAAACCGGAAGAATACGGTTTCCCGCTCAAACTCAAAAAACAATACGACAACTTCATTGGCGGCGAATGGGTCGCGCCGGTAAAAAAAGAGTATTACGACAATCTGACACCGGTGACCGGCGAAGTGCTGTGTAAAGTCGCCAGTTCCAGCACCGATGACGTCGAACTGGCGCTGGACGCCGCCCATAAAGCCAAAGATGAATGGGGCAAAATGCCGGTGCAGCAGCGCGCAAACCTGTTGCTGAAAGTCGCCGATCGCATGGAACAAAACATCGAACTGCTGGCAAACGCCGAAACCTGGGATAACGGTAAACCTATCCGCGAAACCAGCGGCGCGGATGTGCCGTTAGCCATCGACCACTTCCGCTATTTCGCCTCCTGCGTGCGTGCGCAGGAAGGCGGGATCAGCGAAATCGACAGCGAAACCGTCGCCTATCACTTCCACGAACCGCTGGGCGTCGTGGCGCAAATCATCCCGTGGAACTTCCCGCTGCTGATGGCTTGCTGGAAAATGGCACCGGCGCTGGCGGCAGGTAACTGCATTGTGCTCAAACCGGCCAAACTGACCCCGCTTTCTGTGTTGCTGCTGATGGAACTGGTGCAGGACATTCTGCCTGCGGGCGTCATCAACGTAGTCAACGGTGCGGGTGGCGAAATCGGCGAATATCTGGCGACGTCCAAACGCATCGCCAAAGTGGCCTTTACCGGTTCGACCGAAGTCGGCCAGCAGATCGCCGGCTATGCCGCACAAAACCTGATCCCGGCGACGCTGGAACTGGGCGGTAAATCCCCGAATATCTTCTTCGCGGATGTAATGGATAAAGAAGACGAATTCTTCGACAAGGCGCTGGAAGGCTTTGCGCTGTTTGCCTTCAATCAGGGTGAAGTCTGTACCTGCCCGAGCCGTGCGCTGGTGCAGGAATCCATCTACGAACGCTTTATGGAGCGCGCCATCAAACGCGTTGAAGCGATCAAAACCGGTAATCCGTTAGATATGGAAACGCAGATGGGTGCGCAGGTGTCTGCCGGTCAGATGAAAACCATTCTGGATTACATCGAAATCGGTAAGAAAGAGGGCGCGGAAGTGCTGACCGGTGGCGCGAAGAAAAAACTCGAAGGCTCGCTGAATGAAGGTTATTACCTGCAACCGACGATTTTGCTGGGTAAAAACAACATGCGTGTTTTCCAGGAAGAGATCTTCGGACCGGTGCTGGCGGTAACCACCTTCAAAGATATGGATGAGGCGTTGCAAATCGCCAACGATACGGCGTACGGGCTGGGAGCGGGTGTCTGGAGCCGTGACGGCAACGTGGCGTATCACATGGGGCGCAACATTCAGGCGGGCCGTGTCTGGACCAACTGCTATCACGCCTATCCGGCGCATGCGGCGTTCGGCGGCTACAAACAGTCTGGTATCGGGCGAGAAACTCACAAGATGATGCTGGATCACTATCAGCAAACGAAATGTCTGCTCGTTTCTTATTCGAGTAAACCGATGGGGTTATTCTGATTCTGAGTTGCCATTAATACCCCACCCCAGCCCTCCCCTTCGCAGGGGAGGGAGCAGGTCGGCGTTTTTACTCCTCCCCCTGCGAAGGGGGAGGCGGGGAGGGGGTTTTGCAGGCGACTCAGATCGAAATCACACTACGCTGTTCGGCGGCAATACGACCTGGCGGCTGCGCAGAAACACCACCACCAGCGCCAGCCAGGCGAGGCCGCTTAACAGGTTGAACATGTTAAACATCCCCGCACCGCCTTCGACGTATGCCACTTTTGCCAGCTCGATCCCGACCGTGAAAATCATCATGCTGATGACGCCCATCGCGGCAGAAACCGTGCCTTTGCTCATGTCGCTGGAGAACAGCGTCAGGCGGTACAAACCGGCATTCGCCACACCAATACCGAACGCGTACAGGCTCAGACGGCGGTCATCCACAGGTACGCATGCGCCGAAAACATCGTTGCCGCTGCGGCGATCAGCAGACCGACCACCATCGGGCCCGCGCCCAGTTTAATCAGGTATTCTACGGTGCGTTTGCCGGTCAGACGCGCCAGCGTCACGTTACCGATTATCAGCGCGCCGAAAATCGGCACCTGCAACAGGCCGTAATCGTAAGCAGCTAAACCTTCGCCACTGATTAAAATCACCGGCGACTGTGCAATCCACGTCAGCAGCGGCAGGCTGGCAAAACCGATCGCCAGCGCACCACACACGAACTGACGGTTTTTCAGCACGTGTTTGTAATCACGCAGCAGGCTGGGCATGGAGAACGGTTCGCCAAGACGCGAGGCTGTTTCCGGCATAGATTTCCACAATCCCCACAGCGCGATGGCGGCGAGCACGGCAAAAATCACAAACATCGACTGCCACGGCGCAACGTGGATCAGCGCCGCACCGGCCAGCGGACCGAGCAGTGGCGCAATCAGGGCGACGTTCGCCATCATGGCAGTGATTTTGATACATACCGATTCTTCAAACGATTCTTGTATCGCGGCATAACCGACGGCACCGATAAAGCACAGGCTGATGCCTTGCAGGAAACGCATCACCATAAACTGCTCGATGTTTTGCACGAACAGAATCGCCAGGCAGGTGATGATGAAAAAGGTCACGCCGGTCAGCATCACCGGACGACGGCCGCGGCGATCTGACAGTGGCCCGAGCAGCCATTGCAGGAACATGCCGCCAGCGAGATAAGCGGTCATGGATGTCGGCACCCATTCTTCCCCGGCATTAAAATTAGCCACGACGGCCAGCATGCCAGGTTGGATCATATCGTTGCCGATATAGGTCGCGAACTCGAAAAGCACCAGACACAGAGGGAACAAAAGCGCCTGCCGACCCAGAAGGGACGCAGTATTTGGAGAATTATGCATTTTAGTTATTTCACAGACGTAAGGCTAATCGGTTGAAAATTAGCAGAAAAAAAGAGACTGTCCGGGCGGGTTTCGCAAGCGAGGCAGTAATGCTGGCTATTTTGCCGATTATTTGAGCGCAACGCAATCATCTGATTCATCTTCAGCACAATCTGAGATCGGTGCTTTTGCCTTGTTAGCCGCGCAAAAGCTCGCTAGGCTGCAAAGCGAACATCGAAAAGAAGGAAATTGCAGTTAATGAGCCAAAAAATTAGCTGGATAGATAATTTGCGCGCGCTCGCCTGCATGATGGTGGTGATGATCCACGCCAGCACGTCACTGGTGGTCAATTTCGCTGCAGTGCATTCCGCTGAATGGACAGTCGCCAATCTGCTTAATTCCGCCTCGCGTGTTTGTGTGCCGCTGTTCTTTATGATTTCCGGTGCGCTGTTTTTTGGTGAGAAGAGTGCGCAAAAAAGGCATTTCCTGCGCGTCACTTTATGTCTGCTTTTTTATAGCGCCGTCTGCCTGTTCTATATCCTCACGATGACAAAAATCGGATTTTGGCCGTCTTTGCGTCTGATTCTGGAAAAGCCGGTGTTTTATCACCTTTGGTTTTTTTATGCGATTATCGTGATCTACCTGCTTTCCCCGCTGATTAACGTTAAGGCCGTGTCCGGAAAATATTTGCTGATCGCCGGAATGTTGCTCGGTGTGCTGGCAAATCCCCAGCTGCCGGTCGTGACGTGGCAGAAAATCCATCTTCTGCCGCTGGATTTGTATATCAGCGGCGACACCTTCTATTACGTATTGTATGCCCTGATGGGGCGCGCCATCAGCCAGCTTAATACCGAAAAAACGCCGGTCACACTGGCCGCCAGTGTCATGTTCATCCTAAGCACGCTGGCGATTGCCACGGGCACTTACCGGCAGATGCAGATTAACCAGAATTTCGCCGACACCTTTTACGTCTACAGCGGTCCGCTGGTGTTTATCTCCGCGATGTCGCTGTTTGTGGTTTTCAAAAACGCGCTGGCGCAACGCATCCTGCCGGGATTTGCGCTGATCTCCCGCCATTCACTGGCGATCTACGGCTTTCATGCGTTAATCATCATCGGCCTGCGCAGCCAGCATCTGGATTTCCCGCAGTATCCGCTGCTGAATATCGCGTATCTCTTTGCCTGCGGGCTGGGCGGTGGTTTATTACTGGCGATGGGACTGGGGAAAATTGACCGGCGAAATTGGGTGAGCTGACACCTTTAGCACCATCTTTCCTGCGCCCGTCTGAACTGCCTTGCGGACGAGAATCCGGCGGCGAGTGCGGCTTTTTCAATGCCTGCGCCTTGTTGCAGGCGTTGTTGGGCGATGGCGATGCGCAGTTGCTCGTGGTAGTCGCGCACGCTGATCCCCAGATGCTGGCGGAACAAACGGGTGAGGTGACGGCTGCTGATGTGTGCCTTTGCGGCGACGTCCTCAACCTGCCAGGCGGATTCGGGTTCGGCGGCCATCAGGTTTTGCGCGCGGTGTACGGCGGGATGCAGGTGATTGCGATAACGCAGCCATGGAGAAAGTTGCGGGTCATCGCCGCCACGGCGGAAATACACCACCATTTCGCGGGCGACATCCAGCGCGGCCTGCGGCCCCAGATGTGTGGCGATCAGATGCAGCGCCAGATCGATACCGGCGCTGATGCCTGCGCTGGTCAGCACTGAGCGGTCTTCGACAAATATCCGGTTATCCTTCACCTGCGCGGCGGGTACCTGCTGGCGTAAACGGTCGATCACGTCGTGGTGCGTGGTGCACTGATAGCCGTCGAGCAGCCCGGCTTTCCCGGCCAGCAGGCTGCCGGAACAGATACACACCAGTGTTAAATCCCCCGCCTCAATGGCGCCTTTCTGCTGATGCAGCCAGTCGCAGGCTATTTGCGCGACCGGCGAGGCGAAGTTTTCGGTGGATTCCGCCACGCCCGGCATGATCAGAATACTGCCTGCGGGCAGACTTTCTGGCAGCGGTTGCAAATGGCTGACCGTCAGGCCGGTCGACATTACAACTTCCGCCTGCGGTCCGATGTAATGCAGGTGGAATTGCCCGGCAAGGCGCAGCGCTTCTGCCGGACCGGTCAGATCCAAAGACATCACGCCGGGGAGCGTCACAAAGTAGACATTTCGTTGCATAGTGCTTTATCCGTCCGCAGGGGAAAACGCTATCTTCACACAGCGCGGTCGAGTTCCGCCAGCGCACCGGTCACGTCGGAAATGGTGGCAAAGCGGTCGGCGAGAACCAGCTCGGTACGCAATTTGATGTCGTGCGCGCTCAGCGTGACGCCGCTGGCGTGGGTCATCGGGAAGGTTAGCGTCGCTTCGGTGACAAAAGTCACTGTGTAGCCCAGATCGGAGGCCACGCGTGCCGTCGTTTCGCAACACTGTTCGGTGCGCATTCCGGCGATGATCAGATGCGTGATGCCATTTTCGCGCAGCCAGCCGTCGAGGCCGGACTCGGTCAGGGAATTGTGGACGTGTTTATGCACCACATGTTGCGGCTGATGACTCAGAAAAGACATCGGTGTCACCAGGCCGGACTCCAGCGAGAACACGCCGTCAGGATTGACGTGAAACACGTCGATGACCGGCACATTGCGGGTCTGACAGCCGTCGATCAGGCGGGTTAATGCTGCGCTGAAAGCCGGTAAATCATTCTGCTGCCAGAAATCTTTGTGCTCGAATGAGCGCTGAACGTCGATGTTTAGCAGGGCGCTGTGTGTCATTTTCGGACTCCATCTGGTGAGTGTGAAGTCAGTGTGCGCCTGAAAGAGAGAAGGGAGAATGCCAAAAACGGACATAATACTGACAGCGGCGGACGACCTTCGTTATCCGCCGCTGTCAGCGTTTAATCACAGCATGTTGATCAAAGCTTCTGGTCGGCGCGCCAGTGGTGATAATCGATATGATCGGCCTGGAAATTGGTGGTTTCAGCGTCGCCGGTCAGGCGGTACGCCAGCTGGAAAGCAAAATCGAACGCCAGCCCTAATCCTTTACCGCTCAGCAGGTTGCCGTCTTCCACAAAGGACTGATTGACGTAAACGCCGTCTTTTACGTCTTTGTATAAATCGCCGGAACACACATAACGGCGGCCTTTCAGCAGACCGTTTCCGCCGAGTACGCGCGCGGCAGCAGAGCACAGCGGGCAAATCAGTTTACCGGCCTCATCGTGACGTCGCACAAACTCCACCACTTCTTTGCTGGCCGCCAGCGCCACTGAGCCTTCCGGCCCGCCGGGCATGACGACGGCATCGAATAAACGGTCACCCTGCGCAGACAGCAATTCATTGGCCTGCATCTGAATGCCGTGATAGGTGCGCAACGTCAGGCTTTTCTGACATGCCAGCGTGGTGACCTGAATCTCCAGCCGCTCGAGAATATCGAGCACAATCACGGCTTCGCCTTCTTCAAATCCGTCGGCCAGCAGCAGTGCGACCTGCTTTTTCGCGTTGTCCTTTACCATAATGCAAATGTCCTCTGAGGATAAAAATCAGAGAACATCATAAAATGAAACGATGTTTTAATATTGTGAGTGTCGTTGCATACTGAACTAGAAAACCAGCTGCACTTTCGACGCTATGGATTTATCCATCGCGTAGTCCAGCGCTTCCACCAGACTTTCCTGCGGGAATTCCGCCGACAGCAACGGCATCGGATCAACGGTTTTATTCGCCAGCCATTCCACTGCCGTGTTGAATTCTTCAGTGAAGCGGAAGCTGCCGACCCAGTTAATTTCTTTGGCAATCAGCATCATCAGCGGGAATTCATTCACTACCGGTCCCATGCCGACCTGCACCAGCGTGCCGCGTGCGCGGGTCACTTCCAGACAGCGGCGGATGGATGAAGGATGGCCTGAAGCGTCAAAGGCCACATTGAAGAAGCCTTTCTCTGCCTGATATTCGCTGAAATCGCCCTGTGCGGCATCCAGCGCTTTGCTTGCGCCCACAGCCAGTGCCAGCGTCCGGCAGCGTTCACTCGGGTCAGTCACCACGATTTGCGCTGCGCCTTTGGCTTTCGCCGCCAGCACGATTAAGCAGCCAATCGGGCCGACGCCGGACACAAACACGGTTTTGCCATGAATATCACCCGCCTGGTTCACGGCATGAATGGCGACAGCCAGCGGTTCGGCGAACACCATCAGACGGTCGCTGACCTGATTGTCGTAAGGAATGCACTGGGCGCTGTCGACGATTTTGTACTGCGTGAACGCGCCGTTGATGTGCGGGAAATACATCGCGCTGCCGAAGAATTTCATGGTGGTGCACTGGTTTTCATCGCCGGACAGGCAATATTTGCAGGCCTTGCACGGCTTACTCGGGTTAAGCGCCACTTTCTGGCCGGGCTGCAAATCTGGGTTATCCGATTTCTCCACCACACCAACCACTTCATGCCCGAGCACCATCGCCTCACGCACTTTGAAATCGCCCACCGCACCGTGTTCGTAGTAATGCAGATCGGAACCGCAGATCCCGCCGCGGGTAATTTTTACCAGCGTGCCCTGGCCGGTGTAGTCGATAGTCTGGTCGATCACCGAAACGTCTTTTTTCCCGGTCACGACGCAGGATTGTGTGGCAATAGTCATGGAATTCTCGCTCTTTAAAGGGCCTGATTGCGCCCAGTAAAAAGGGTTTGCCGGTCAGAAAATGTGATCGTCGTCACTTTGCGCCGTGTTACGAAAACCTGTTACCCAGAACTTGAACGGACTCAACCTTTCCCGGCGGATTTATCCCGGTTTCGCGCCGGAATACTCAGGATCAGATGCGTAATTACGCGCCCGCCAGCCCCCAGAATGCCGAACCGATACCCAGCAGCGTGACGCCGGACGCGGTGATCAGAAAGGTGATGATTGCCGCATCGCGCTGCTTTTCGTTTTCCAGTGCGCGGTACAAGCTGCCCGCAATGGTGCCGAGCAACGCCAGCCCGGCGATGGAGTGGATCAGCGCTTCCGGCAGCGCGGTAAAGACCATGCCGATGGACCCGCCAAACACGCCTGCGATCAGATAGAAAATGCCTGCCGCCACCGCCGCCATATAACGTTTTTTCGGATCAGGATGAATATCCTCGCCCATACAAATTGCGGCGGTAATGGCGGCGATACAGACGGTAAAACCGCCAAACGGTGCTAAAACTAACGCCGTCAGCGCCGTCCAGGTAATCAATGGAGAAACGGGCAGGTGATAGCCGTGCGCTTTCAGGGTGGCGATCCCCGGTGCGTTTTGTGAAGCCATCGTTACGACAAAGAACGGAATACCGATGCCGATAATCGAGGAAAGCGTGAAATGCGGCATGACAAACTCCGGCGCCGCGAAGGTCAGCGTCTGGCCGTGCAGCGCAATATCGCCCTGCAATCCGGCGACGATCAGCCCGGCGGCCAGCGCGAGCACCACCGCATAGCGCGGCAGGGCACGTTTCGCCAGCAGATACACCAGACACATGCTGCCCGCGAGGGCGAAATTACTTTGCAGCGAGGTAAACGCGTTTAGCCCGAAACGCAGCAGAATGCCGCCGAGCATGGCGGCAGAAAGTGCCTGCGGAATGTAATGCATCAGCCGGGCAAACAGGCCGGTCACGCCGCACAGCAGGATAAGCCCGGTGGCAAAAATAAACACGCCAATCGCCTCATTCAGCGAGGTGCCGGGCAGGCTGGTGACAAGCAGCGCCGCGCCGGGTGTTGACCAGGCGGTGACGACCGGCGTGCGGTAATACAGCGACAGCCCAATACTGGTAACGCCCATTCCCAGGCCGAGCATACTCAGCCAGCCACCGATTTGCGCCACGCTGGCGCCCGCCGCTTCCGCTGCCTGAAAGATAATCGCCGCCGAGCTGGTATAACCGACTAAAACCGCGACAAATCCGGCGATTACCGCCGAAAAAGTTAAATCCTGCAAACTAAAACGCGAGGCCATGGGTGAAAATCCTTCTGGTTAGCGGACGCTGGCGGTATGCTGTTGTGCGTTATAGCGCACATCGGATGCGCTCAAGATATCACTGTGCGTTATAACGCACAATGGCGATGAACGATCATCGTCGCAGAGGAGATACCATGCAGGAAATCACCCGCCATATTGGCCGCCAGCTTAAGGCCGTTCGCAGCGAACGCGGCTGGAGTCTCACTCAGGCGGCAGAAAAAACCGGTGTCAGTAAGGCGATGCTCGGGCAAATTGAGCGTGGCGAATCCAGCCCGACGGTGGCGACATTGTGGAAAATCGCCAGCGGCCTGAATGTATCGTTTTCGGAATTTCTTGAAACGCCGCCTGAGCAGTCAGCCGCGTTGCATCGCCACGGCTTGCTGACCACCTTCAACAGTCAAACCTCAGGAATGCGCGTCGTGCCGTTATTTCCCTACGACACCACGTTGCGCATGGACATGTTTGTTATCGATCTCGAACCGGGCGGGTGCAGTGAATCCACGCCTCATGAAGCTGGCGTAATCGAGCATGTGATTGTTACCGAAGGTGAACTGACGCTGACCGTTGATGGCGTAACGCGCGTGCTGAGTGCCGGAGAGGCGCTGCGTTTTGCCGCCGATTGCCCGCATGCTTACCGCAACGAAAGCGGCCATTCCGTGCGTTTCCACGACCTGATACATTATCCGCATTCGCGCCCGTAAGGTTTTCATTTCCTGAGGAGAATGACCCCATGAGCCAGCCGCAAGATGTTGTGATCCGTCCGTTAACGCCCGCTGACCGTGAAGGTTGGGAAACCCTGTGGCGTGCATATCTGGATTTTTACCAGTCAGGTCTGGATCCGGCGCAGTTTGATTACACTTTCCAGCGTTTATCTCAGCCTGCCTACGCCAGCATGTTTGGCTATGTGGCGGAATACGAGGGGAAGCTGGTCGGGCTGGTGAATTGTATCAATCACGATCATGGCTGGCACATGCAGCAGGTGGTCTATTTGCAGGATTTATACGTCGATGACAGCGCACGAAAACTGGGGATCGGGCAGAAACTGATTGAAGCGGTTTACGCTTACGCCGACCAGCACGACAAAGCTAACGTCTACTGGACGACGAAAACCAGCAACCATACGGCCCGCAAATTGTATGACCGTATTGGTACGCTGACCGAATTTATTAAATATCAGCGTTAAGCGGTTTACGCATATTCATTTTCGTCGTGACGTAACCCAGGCTGGCGTACAGCGCCTGCGCACCGGGATTGCTGGCAAAGACATTCAGTTCGATTGCCACACACCCCTGTTCCTGCAGGCGTTCTTCCATCAATCTGAACGCTGCCGCCGCATGACCCTGACGGCGGAATTGCGGAAACACCGTCAGCTCGTACACGAACGCGCTGCGTACACCATAACGTTCGACGTTAGAAAACCATAAATAGCCTGCCGTTTCGCCGTTCTCTTCGGTTTTAATCTCGAAAAGATATTGATCCGGCGTATCAATACCTTGCGGCAGTGCACTTTGCGTAGAACTTCGCGCCCGTTCCAGCGCGGTATCCGCCTGCCACAGACCGGCGGTTACGTTCTCTTCGGCATAATCTATTGCCAGCTGTTCGGCGAAATCCGGGTAAAACGCGGCACTCATCGGCGCTAAAATAGTCATCATTTCCCTCTGATTTATTTGTTATTTTCAGGCTTCTTATAAGGCGTTACGTAGCATTCGCTGATGGTCGTTGAGTGGCTTTCGGCCTGCGTGATGATGTAGCCCTTGTCGGTCAGCGCCACAGAGCTGTAAGGCGTTTCATTATGCTTGTCCGAAATCACATCCTGGAATGACTGAATGATTTTCGCTTTCTCATTGGCTCGCGCCGGATCGTCCAGCCCCTCAACCTGAATCATGGCCTGTTTGAACTGGTTGTTGAAGGCGTTTTTTCCCGCGCGGCTTTCAATGATCGCCTTGATGTTCACCGTGATGTCATTTCCCAGCAAAAACAGCGTATTACTCTGATAAATCAGCACGTTTTTCCGTTTCGAAACCACAAAGCCATTTTCAATGACTTTCATTTTGCTGTTGTTGGCATACGTCACGTCATCGAGGCAAATGGTTTTATCCCCGACCTTAAACTGGCTGAATCGCGCTTTAATTTCTTTCGGCGTGGAAGCCGCTTGCGAACACAGTGGCGCAAGCAACAAAAGAGGTAAGAGCCATGACTTCATAGGAGTTTCCTGGAAAGGTGCTGAATCAGCCGACATAACAGCAGTATAGGGAGGCGTGAGCAGGATGCGAACGTTTATCTTTGGCGGCCGGTTTTTTACCGTTTTGGCTAAAGCATCTCCGCCTGTTGCCGATAATTCAGACGATAACGGAATTCCCGCTTCTGCCGGGTCAGTATCAGGGACAGATCATCCGCGTTATTTCATCGTGAGTTTTCACAGTACGTTTTTCTGTTCCGGGGTAATTTTATGAGTCAGATGCAGGCGCTTTCACCGGCGGCCAGAGTTGAGGCTGCAACAAAGAAAAATGCCCCTAAGAAGGCGATGCGTACCCGTACGCTGATGCTGATTGTCGGGCTGATCACTATCAGTCTGGGTTACATCATTACGGTCGGATTGCTCAGCTGGCAGTCGGCCAACCAGCAGCGCGAGATTGCCCGCCGTTATCTGCAACAAACCGCCAGCACCGACGGCTATCTGGCCCGTCAGAAACTCGATACCGCATTACAAGCCGCCCGCGACCTGGGTCAGAGCATGATAAGCCTGCGTGAAGCCGGACATGCTGACCGCAAACTGGCCGATACCCTTTTGCAAAATGCCCTGAAAAGTCATCCGGATTTTCTCTCTATGTCGCTGGCCTGGGAGCCGGATGCTTTTGATGGCAAAGATGAAGATCTCGCCGCGAAGGAAGGACAGGATCCGGATGGCCGCTACGTCCGTTATGTGGACCGGGATACCAGTGGCAACGTCGTTTTGCATAACCTCACGGATTACGAAACGCCGGGCAGCGGTGATTATTATCTGCTGCCGCGCAAGCTGCAAAAAGAGGTTATCCTCGAGCCTTACAGTTATCCGTATAACGGCGTGGATACCTTGCTGACGTCAATTGCTGTGCCGATTATGGTGGATGGCAAATTCCTCGGTTCTGTCACGGCGGACTTCTCCCTGCAAACCCTGCAGACGCTGGTCAATAGCATCAAACCTTATCAGGGCTCCGGCTATGCGATGCTGTTTTCGCAGTCAGGTAATTACATTTCTTCGCCGAAAAAAGACCAGATCACGCATAAGCTGGAAAATGACCCGTCATTGCTGAAAAACATTCAGACCGGACAGATGACCAGCCGTGAACAGCAGGATCCGGTGCTGGGAGAAAAGGCGTTTTCCGAATTTGTGCCGATTCAGATTGGTAATACGGGCACGCCGTGGATGCTGGGTATCGTGGCGCCCGTAAACGCGGTGATGAAAGAAAGCACCCGGCAACTTTATTACGCGCTGGCGCTGATGGTACTGAGCATCATCGTGGTCTTCGCGGTGCTGAGCGTTATCTTTACCCGCAAAGTGTTACGCCCCGTGGGCGGCGAACCTTCCGATGCGGCAAAAATTGCGCTGACGGTAGCGGATGGCGATCTGACACATCCGATTGTGACGCAGAAAAACGATCAATCGAGCATCTTCTTTGCGCTGCAAACCATGCAATCGCAGTTACGCCATGTGGTGAATGACATCATATCCACCAGCCATGCCGTCGGCAGCGGCGCGTCGCAGATTGCGGCGGGCAATATCGATCTGGCCTCGCGAACGGAACAACAGGCGGCAGCGCTGGAAGAAACGGCGGCCAGCATGGAGCAGCTGACGGCGACCGTAAAACAAAACGCCGATAATGCCCATGTGGCGACAGAGCTGACCGCCAATGCCACGAAAATCGCCGGTAAAGGCGACAGCATCATGAGGGATGTTGTCGGCATTATGGGGGAAATTGACGACAGCTCGCGGCGTATCTCTGAAATCACGTCAGTGATTAATGGCATTGCGTTCCAGACTAACATTTTGGCGCTCAACGCCGCGGTAGAAGCCGCGCGTGCAGGTGAACAGGGGCGCGGATTTGCGGTAGTGGCCTCGGAAGTGCGCAGTCTGGCGCAGCGCAGCGCCGATGCGGTGAAAGAGATTTCCGCCCTGATTGAGGAATCGACAAGTCGTGTGGATCACGGTGTCGGGCTGGTGAAAAATGCCGGCGAAACGATGAAAGAAATCATGAAAGCCGTTACGGATGTGCGCGATATCATGAGCGACATCGTCTCGGCGTCTGACGAGCAATCACGTGGCATCAGTCAGGTAACACAGGCGGTTCATGAAATGGATGGCGTCACGCAACAGAACTCCGCGCTGGTTCAGGAAGCCTCAGCCGCTTCGGCTTCTCTGGAAGATCAGGCGCGTCGCCTGAATGAAATTGTTCAGGTGTTCCGGCTGAAATAACGACCCTAGTGTTGTCTGCTAAACCCCCTCCCAGCCTCCCCCTTCGCAGGGGGAGGAGTTAAAACTCGTTCTGCTCCCACCCCTGCGAAGGGGAGGGCTGGGGTGGGGTATTAAAGCGTTCTCTGAACGAGTTTTTAACGACACACCCCACTTTCTGCGCTATGTTTTTCTTCCTTTTGCTTTATTTTTTCAGGAGATTTCCATGAGCCAGTCTTCGCTGATTTTGTATTCCGATGCTAATTTTTTCAGTCCTTACGTGATGTCTGCTTTTGTGGCGCTGACTGAAAAGGGCATTCCGTTTGAACTGGAAACGGTCAGCCTGGATGATGCGGAGAACCTGAAAGAAACGTATTCGGCGCTGTCCATGACCCGTCGCGTTCCGACGCTGACCAACGGCACGTTTGTGTTATCCGAATCTTCGGCGATTGATGAGTACGTTGAAGAGCTTTTCCCTGCGCCGACGTTTCCGGCTATCTATCCTGCCGATCCGGAAAACCGTGCCAAAGCGCGTGAAGTGCAGGCGTGGCTGCGCAGTGACCTGATGCCCATCCGCGAGGAACGCTCAACGGAAGTGGTGTTTGCCGGCGCAAAATGTCCGCCGCTTTCTGCTAAAGGGCAGCAGGCTGCGGAAAAGTTGTATGCCGCCGCCGAACGTTTGCTGGGCGACAAAGAACATCTGTTTGGTGAATGGAGTATTGCGGATGTGGATCTGGCGCTGATGCTGAACCGTCTGCGTTTAAATGGTGATGCGATGCCGGAGAAACTGGCGGCGTACGCACAAGCGCAGTGGCAACGTCCTGCGGTTCTGGAATGGCTGGCGCTGTCGGCTAAATAACGGAAAAATTGCGCGGCCCTTTCAGCCGCGCTTCCCCGATTCAGTCTAATGTCTTGGTCAGGAAATACCGGGTATGGGTAGACGGCGCATCTTCAGGCGTGCGGGTATCGCGGATATAATCTTCCAGCGCCATCTGCATCTCGTAACCCATTCGCTCATAGAACGGCCTGGCCTGAAAACTAAAGGTATCCACCAGCGAATAGCGACATCCCCGCGTTTTAGCTTCTGCTTCCGCCTCGGCAATCAGTTGCGTTCCGACATCTTTTCCGCGTAACGACTCATCGACCCACAACATTTGGATATACATCCATTTACCGACCGTTTCCGCCACAATCCCGGCCTGTTTGCTGCCGTTCTCGTCTTCCACAAAAATACCTAACTCGCGAAATTTCGACTGAGGAACAAAATTCCGGTTGAAAGTGCGCAGAGCTGTTTTGATCTCATCAAGATCATGTTCGGTCGGAGCATGGGTGAGACGGGTCTTCATGACAGGATTCCTTTTAGTTAGCGTTTAGTCATAGCGAGTCGTACTGCAAAGGCGAGAAAAACGGTGCCGGTTAAGCGATCAAGCGTTCTGACCACTGCGGGGCGGCGCAACCAGCGCGATAACGGGCGCGTGGCGGAAATCATGGTGATGGACCAGAGTGTGCCGATCACGGCGTGCATAGCGGCGAGTCCGAAAATATACGGCCCGACCGGATAGCCGGTAGCGACAAACTGCGGCAGGAAAGAAACATAAAATACGCCGACTTTCGGGTTCAGCACATTGCCAAACAATCCCCTTATGAACGGCGAATTGCCGATGCGTAACACTTTCCCGCTGCCCTCCGGCGCGGCCATGTTCATTTCGCTGCGCGGTTTGAGCAGCATCTGCAAACCGAGCCAGGCCAGATAAGCTGCGCCGGTCCACTTAAGCAGTGTAAATGCCATTTCCGACGCCGCAAGAACCGCGCCTAAGCCGAGCGCCACCATTGCGCCCCAGATAAGACAGCCGGTACTGATACCAAATGCTGACAATAATGCTTTTTTGCTGCCCTGACTGGCCGCCGTGCGCAGAACCAATGCGGTATCAAGGCCCGGTGTCAGCGTTAAAATTCCGGCAGCAAGTGCATAAGAAAGGAGAGATTCGGTAACGGTCATGGCTTTTCCTGATGAGCGAAAAAACCAGAATAGTGAACAGGATGGGAGAGTTGCAATCGCGAATTTAAACGAAATTCGGCATAAAAATACTGGCAAATAAAAAAGCCTGTGGAAGTCGGGCTTCCACAGGCTTTTCAGAGAGTTTTACGCGGGAGATTATTTATAAATTTCAGCGTCAGCGTGCAGTTTGTTGTTACCGGTCACAGAGATGATGCGGTAAGAAGATGCGCCTGCGTCTTTAGCCTGCTGAGATAATTTCGCTTCCAGACCGCTAAGGGTCGTGGAGTTAGCGGCAGAAATCACACCGATTTTCTGCATGTCGCCGGAGGGCTGAGTAATCTGTTGAGCGGCGAAGCTGCCGAAAGAAATCAGAGAAAGGGTAGCAGCTACAGCAAAAATTTTGACGTTTTTCATGATGTTTAATCCATTCAGGTTTATGAGAGTGAAAGGTGGTTGCCTTTCGATGGATGCATAATAGGCCGGATGGCTGACGATGAAAAACGGATTGATTTGAGTATCTCATTCAAAATATTTGGTCTACTTTTTACGCAGTTTTACGTGCGAATGCGGGTAGCTGACGAAACCGCATTCGTGCTGACACAGCCTGAAATTGCCTTAGATTTCTCTGCGTTTTTCTTCCTTCCTGCTGATTTTGGGCGGTTTTATAGAATCGGTGCTAGACTTTGATTGCAGTTCAAGAAGAGGGGCGTTCGTGTAAAACACACGTTCTGCTCGCAGAGCGCGAAACGTTCTGCTTTTGTTTGGCTAACTTGGTTGAACAATATTCACGGTAACGGAAATTTATTCGGAGGAGTCGAAAATGGGAATTTTATCCTGGATTATCTTTGGTCTGATTGCAGGTATTCTGGCGAAATGGATCATGCCTGGCAAAGATGGCGGCGGATTTATTCTGACCGTAGTCCTGGGTGTTGTAGGTGCCGTTGTGGGTGGTTATATCAGTACTTTCTTCGGTTTTGGTCGCGTAGACGGATTCAACTTCGGCAGCTTCGTTGTCGCCGTGATTGGTGCGATCGTCGTACTGTTTATCTACCGTAAAGTCAGAAGCTAAGCTTTCGACCTTAGGTTGAGATGTGAAAAGCCGCGCATGTCGCGGCTTTTTTGTGTCTGTTAATCACTCCACCGGCGACGTCGGCAACCGTACGATGTCCTGATTATCATTTCCCATCCAGTAAACGCCTTCCTTCGCCCAGTACGGCCCTTCGATAAAGTCGAGCAGGTCGGAATACTCTTCGTAAAACTGTTTGCCGTCGCGGTTGTAGACACGCATATAGCCGGAATAATGCCCGCCGTCGCCCGGCATGGTCATGCGCGGAATAAATTCGAAAGTTTTATACTCTCGCACCACATATTGTTTGTTGGGGCTCCACTGTTCGGAGACGAGTTTCCCTTGTTTCCACCACTGATGGCCTGCGGCGATCACCGCCAACAGTACCGCCAGTATTATCCAGCGCTTGCGCTGACGCACCAGAGCTTCCTGACTTTTGATTTTTGGCATTAACTTAACTCTGTACTTTTACGCGGACGTCCGCCTTTTTTACCATTTTCCCGGCTGGCACTGGCTTTAACCGCGCTGCGCATGGCCCCGTTAATTGAGGCAACAATTTTCTGTAAGTCGCTGGCATCAAAAAGAATTTTTGCAAGTAATCCCGGCAGGTAAATATCCACATCGCAGGCCGGAATACGCAGTGCTTTGCTGAAACCATCGACTTCTGCGGTGTTCAGTTGTTCCTGTGTTGCGTGCTGAAGTTCTTCAATCAAATCAATGTTAATAAGATACCCGACGCCGTTGCCGTGCATGATCATAAAGGCATGTTGTTCAGGACGGTATTCGACCGAAACAGGGCGGGAAGGGTCATTAGCCGTTTGCTCCCCGCGTTTTAACGCCGCATCAAATCGTGTCATTGGTGCCATGGATCTTCTCCCATTCAGCATTGAGCGTGACGATATTTGCTTCTAAGTAACGAAACAAAGCTTTGATCTCCGCGAACGTGGCGACACCATAAATTTCCATTGTGTCGTAGTTAAGTGAAACCCTGTCAAAAGCCATTTTGATTCTTTGGTCGCCGCGCCGTAAATGAACGTGGCGCGGCAGGTGATCATGGCTGTAAACCATAATCAACCATCCTGAAAAGCGGAGAATTGTGGGCATGAGTTTATCCATAAACCTAGCAGTTAGGTTTATGGTAGACCTGAAGGGATGAATTAGCGAGCGTTACTTTATCAGGGACTAAATCGCCACCAGCCCCCGTACGCCTTCCGCTTCCATTTGTTCTCCGCGCCCGCGTTTTATAATGCTGCCGCGCGACATCACCAGATAGCTGTCGGCCAGTTCGGCGGCGAAATCGTAGAATTGTTCGACCAGCAAGATCGCCATGTCTCCCCGGGCGGCGAGTTGTTTGATCACGGCGCCGATTTCCTTAATCACCGACGGCTGAATGCCTTCGGTCGGTTCATCGAGGATCAGGAGATTCGGTTTGCAGGCCAGTGCGCGGCCGATCGCCAGCTGTTGCTGCTGGCCGCCGGACAAATCCCCGCCGCGGCGATGCTTCATTTCCAGCAGGATCGGGAACAGATGGTAGATTTCATCCGGCACCTGTTTTGCGTCGCTTCCGGAAAAACGCGATAAGCCCATCAGCAGATTTTCTTCGACGGTCAGACGCGGAAAAATTTCGCGACCCTGCGGGACATAGGCAATGCCCGCCTGCACGCGCTGGTGCGGTTTGCGGGAATTGATCACCTGACTCTGCCAGCTGATGGTGCCGGACTTCGCCGGGATCAGCCCCATCAGGCATTTCAGCAGCGTGGTTTTGCCGACGCCATTTCGACCGAGCAGGCAGGTCACTTCACCGATTTTTGCCTCAAAAGACAAGCCGCGCAAAATGTGGCTGCCGCCGTAAAACTGATTGAGTTCATTTACCTGCAACATAATGCGATTCCTCAGCGCCCTAAATACACGTCGATAACCTGCTCGTTGGCCTGCACATCGCGCAGCGAACCTTCGGCCAGAACCTGCCCCTGATGCAGCACCGTCACGTGGTCGGCGATGGTTTCCACAAAGCCCATGTCGTGCTCGACCACCATCAGCGAATGCTTGCCCGCCAGTTGTTTGAACAGCTCGGCGGTATACTCGGTTTCGGCATCGGTCATGCCTGCTGCCGGTTCATCGAGCAGTAATAAATGCGGCTCCTGTACCAGTAACATGCCGATTTCCAGAAACTGTTTCTGACCGTGTGAAAGCAAGCCCGCCGGGCGATGACGTTCCGCCGCCAGACGCAGCGTGCCGAGCATGTCATCGATGCGGTCGCGCTGTTCACTGTTCATTTTGGCGCGCAGACAGGCCCATACCGACTTATTGGTTTTCTGCGCGATCTCCAGATTTTCGAACACAGTCAGCGCTTCAAACACCGTCGGCTTCTGGAATTTACGGCCAATGCCGGACTGCGCAATGCGCACCGGATCCAGTTTGGTCAGATCGGTGCGCTGATCGTAAAAAACGCGGCCACTTTGTGGTTTGGTTTTGCCGGTGATCACGTCCATCAGCGTGGTTTTCCCCGCGCCGTTCGGGCCTATCACGCAACGTAATTCGCCGACGCCGATGTTCAGCGACAAATTGGTCAGCGCCTTAAATCCGTCAAAGCTGACGTTAATGTTTTCCAGCTGCAAAATCGGGTCAGTTTGCTGACGATGCCGGTCGGCCAGATGCGACTGTGTAAACAGGTCTTCGGTCATGGTCATCGGGCTCATCAGGATTTCCTTTTGCGCAGCAGGCCAATCACGCCTTGCGGCAGAAACAGCGTCACCAGAATAAACATGCCGCCGAGGACAAATTGCCAGTATTCGGGAATGGCGACCGTGAACCAGCTTTTCGCGCCGTTGACGATACCTGCGCCGATAATCGGGCCGATCAGCGTGCCGCGCCCGCCGAGTGCCACCCAGATGGCGGCTTCGATGGAGTTGGTCGGCGACATTTCGCTCGGGTTGATGATGCCGACCTGCGGGACGTACAACGCACCCGCCAGGCCGCACAGCATGGCGGAAATCGTCCAGACGAACAGCTTGAAACCTTTCGGGTCGTAGCCGCAGAAAATCAGCCGGTTTTCAGCGTCGCGTACCGCCGTCAGCACGCGGCCATATTTACTGCGTGCCAGCGCAAAGCCGAGCGCCAGACTGGCGACCAGCACCAGAACCGTGGCTAAAAATAATCCCACGCGGGTGCCGGTGGCGGTGACCGGAAAGCCGAGCAGGGTGGTGAAACCGGTGAAACCGTTATTGCCGCCGAAGCCGGTTTCATTGCGGAAAAACAGCAACATACCGGCGTAGGTCAGCGCCTGCGTCATGATCGAAAAATACACGCCTTTGATTTTTGAACGGAAGGCGAAATAGCCGAACACAAATGCCAGCGCGCCCGGCACCAGCACGATCAGGCACAGCGCCCAGGCGAAATGCTGCGTGCCCGCCCAGAACCACGGCAGTTCGGTCCATGAGAGGAACGACATAAAATCCGGCAGCCCGCTGCCTGCGGCCTGTCGCATCAGATACATGCCCATCGAGTAACCGCCGAGGGCGAAAAACAGCCCGTGACCCAGCGACAATAATCCGGCGTAGCCCCACACCAGATCGAGCGCGATCGCGACGATCGCATAACACAGGATCTTGCCGATCAGCGTCAGCGTGTACGTGGAGATCGCCAGCGGATTCGTGGCAGGCAGCAGCGCCAGAAACGGCATGACAATCAGAATGATGAGCACCAGCGTGCCCACCGAAATCGCAATCTTAGGCGCTTTTTGTACGCCGGTAATCGTCAGCGGCTGGCTCATCAGTCAATCACCCTGCCTTTGAAGGCGAAGAGTCCCTGAGGACGTTTCTGAATAAACAGGATAATCAGCGCGAGGATCAGGATTTTGCCCAGTACCGCGCCGATTTCCGGCTCAAGAATTTTGTTCACAATGCCCAGACCAAAGGCCGCCACCACGGTACCTGCCAGTTGCCCGACACCGCCGAGCACCACGACTAAGAAGGAATCGATGATGTAACCCTGACCGAGTTCCGGGCCGACGTTACTCAGTTGCGACAGTGCGACGCCGCCCAGACCGGCAATACCTGAACCGAGACCGAACGCCAGCATATCAACGCGTCCGGTCGGCACGCCGCAGCAGGCCGCCATGGCGCGGTTTTGCGTCACGGCACGCACGTTCATGCCAAGGCGCGTTTTATTGAGCAGCAGCCAGGTCAGCCCAAGCACCAGCATGACGAAGATGATTACCGCGATGCGGTTGTACGGCAGCACCAGATTCGGCAACAGCTGAATGCCGCCGGAGAGCCAGCCGGGATTCGCCACTTCAACGTTCTGCGCCCCAAACAGTACGCGCACGCCCTGGATCAGGATCAGGCTGATGCCCCATGTCGCCAGCAGGGTTTCCAGCGGACGACCGTATAAATGGCGGATGACGGTGCGCTCCAGCGCCATGCCGATCCCGGCGGTAATGAAAAAGGCCACCGGCAGCGCGACCAGCGGATACAGCGCCAGCAGCCCCGGCGCGTAGTGCTGAAACAGCGACTGCACCATGTAGGTTGAATAGGAACCGAGCATTAACATTTCGCCGTGCGCCATGTTAATCACGCCCAGCAAACCGTAAGTGATTGCCAGCCCCAGCGCAGCCAGCAGCAGAATCGAGCCGAGCGATAAACCGGTAAAGGCCTGACCGAGCAGATCGCCGATCATCAGGCGATGTTGTACCGCTTTCAGGCTGGCAAGTGCGGCATCACGCACCGTCGCATCGGCCTCAGTTTTCGGATCCGTCAAACTTTGCAGACGACCTTGTGTATCCGGATCACCCGACGTGCCGAGCAGTTCAACGGCTTTCAGACGCACCTGCGGACTGGCGTCGGTCAGCTGTAAATTCGCCAGCGCAATGGAAAGGGCATTGTGAACCGTGCTGTCTTTTTCCAGTTCAAGACGATGCGTCAGCAGCGGCAACTGATCGGCCTGTGCTTCACGCTGTAAGGCTTTTGCGGCCTGCAAACGGATGGCGCTGTCGGTGCTCACCAGACGGTGTGCGGAAAGCGCATTAGCAATCAAAATCCGCAGGCGGTTGTTCAGCCAGACTTTTTTACTGTCACCCTGCGGTTTGACGTCGCCTTCCAGCGGCGTCAGCCGATCGCCATTCTGGATGAATGCGTGTTTCGCTTCGTCGATGACGACGTTTTCCTGCTTCAGCGCTTCGAGCAGCGGCAGCCTTTCCGGCTGCGGATCCGCCGCCCATTGCTGTAATAACGTGGCCTGCTGGCTGCGGCTGGCGGCAGCAAAGTCATTCGCCGCACCTGCCTCTGCCAGCAACGGAAGGCAACAAAGCAGGAAAAGCAGTGATCGGATGAGGATTCTCATAATGTTCTCGCCGCATAAAGTTGATGCTGGTTTGCTCCTCCCCCTGCGAAGGGGAGGCGGGGAGGGAGTTTTGCAAGCAACACAGTCGCCA
>NZ_JYDG01000117.1:0-8947 GCF_003263545.1 Rahnella sp. AN3-3W3 | reverse complement strand
CCGTTCAGCTGGATTTTGAGCACGCCATTGAACTCTCTAAAACAGAGTAATTTTGTTTTTTGAATTTAAGATCCTGCGGGCGATTCAGAAAGCTTGCTGAATGAGAGGTTGCAGACCATAGGCTGCAATCCCGAAACGAAGGAACCGCGCAGCGGCAAGATTTCCAGCCTGTCGCTGCGGTTGCTGAAACATAGCCAGCGCGCGGATCACATGTTTGAAAAAGCGAGGGGAGTTCAGAGGGGAAAAGCCTTTCCCCTCTGGTCGGTTTCGGCACGAAAGGCCGTGTGATAACCGTTATTGAGAAACCGAAATTTACTCAATTCTATTTAAAGCTTTTAAAGCCATTTAAAGGGATCCAAAGGGAACCCCTTTCACTCCGCATAAACCTTCTCTTTACTCTCACACAAATCTTCAATCAGACAACTCCCGCACCGCGGCTTGCGCGCAATACAGGTGTAGCGACCATGCAGGATCAGCCAGTGATGGCAGTCGAGCTTGAACTCGGCGGGCACCACTTTCAGTAATTTATCTTCGACGTCATCGACAGTTTTCCCCGGCGCGAACTTCGTCCGGTTGCAGACGCGGAAAATGTGGGTATCGACGGCGATGGTCGGCCAGCCAAAAGCGGTGTTCAGTACCACGTTGGCGGTTTTACGGCCTACGCCCGGCAGGGCTTCCAGAGCAGCGCGATCTTCCGGCACTTCGCCGTTGTGCTTTTCCAGCAGGATACGACAGGTTTTGATCACGTTTTCGGCTTTAGCATTAAACAGGCCGATGGTCTTGATATATTCCTTCACGCCGTCCACGCCAAGCGCCAGAACGGATGCAGGGGTGTTGGCGACCGGATATAACTTTGCCGTCGCCTTGTTCACGCTGACATCCGTGGCTTGCGCGGAAAGCAGCACCGAAATCAGCAGCTCGAACGGGGTGGTGTACACCAGCTCGGTCGTCGGATGGGGATTGTTATCCCGCAAACGGCTGAGAATTTCGATGCGCTTTTCCTTATTCATGAACACTTCCCTTTGGCAGACTTTCTTCAGCCGCGACATGCTGCACGGCTTTGCGCGCTTTCATGCGCTGATCAATCAGGTATTTGGCGGCCAGCAGCAGGCCGAGGCCGATAAACGCGCCCGGCGGTAACATTGCCAGCAGGAACGGGTTGTCCAGATGCAGCACTTCCACGCGCAACACTTTCGCCCAGCTGCCGAGCAGCAGATCTGCGCCGTTGAACAGCACGCCACTGCCGAGAATTTCACGCATCGAACCGAGCACAAACATCGCACAGGTCGCGCCCAGACCCGTCATGGCACCGTCAAGGGCTGCCAGATGGACAGGGCTGCTGGCCGCGCAGGCTTCGGCGCGACCGACCACAATACAGTTGGTGACGATAAGCGGAATAAAGATCCCCAGCGCCTGATACAGACCGAACGCATACGCATTGATCAGCATCTGCACGGTACTCACCACCGAGGCAATAATCAGCACGTAAATCGGGATGCGGATTTCATCCGGGATCCACTTGCGAAACGCGGAAATCATGGCGTTGGTACAGGTAAGCACCAGCGTGGTCGCCAGACCTAAACCCAGGGCGTTGGTGGCGGTGGACGTCACGGCCAGCAGCGGACAAAGTCCCAGCAGCTGAACCAGCGAGGAGTTATTGGTCCACAGACCCTGAACGATTATCTTTTTGGCTTCACTCATCACGGGCTCCACAAGGGGTGAGGTGGGAAAGCTGAGACGGTACCGTCCCGATAAATAATGCAGTGCGTTTTACTGAACGCACAACGGCGCGCGGCGTGATCGTCGCACCCGTGAACTGATCAAACATACCGCCATCTTTCTTCACCGCCCAGCGTTCGTCGGTGGGACCGTTAATGGTCTGATTGGCAAAATGTTTGATCCAGTCGGAAATGCGCACTTCGATTTTGTCACCCAGTCCCGGCGTTTCATGCTGTTCCAGCACGCGGGAACCGTAGACTTTGCCATGAAAATCAGCGGCAACCAGTAACTGAATCGCACCGGAATAGCCGTCAGGCGCGGTGGTTTCTACCACAGCCGCCACCGGCTGACCGTTTTTACGCGCCAGATACATGCGGTGCGGGGTGGGAGTGCCGAGAGATTCATCGGTGACGTTGTAACATTCATTCTGCATGTCGTTATCGTACACACTGGCCGGGATCACCTGGTCAAACAGGGATTTTTGCTGTAACAGCGCCTGATGTTCAATCGTCGGCTTAGTCATCAGATTGACCAGCGCCGTCATGCCGGTCATCAGTGCGCCAAAGAAAGCCAGGATCAGGCCGTGGCGTCGCATTGTAGCTAACATAATTCTTCCTCAGCGATGCCCGTAAACACGTGGTTGTGTGTAGTGATCAATCAATGGCACGGTGATATTCGCCAGTAAAACTGCAAAGGCGATGCCATCCGGATAGCCGCCGTAACTGCGGATCAGCCATACCAGCAAACCAATCAGCGCACCAAAAATCAGGCGGCCTTTCGGGGTGGTAGATGCCGTAACCGGGTCGGTCGCGATAAAGAACGCGCCCAGCATGGTCGCACCGGAGAACAGCCCCACCAGCGGCGAGGAATAACTTTCCGGCGCCAGACCCCACGCGATACCCGCGCAGAAGGCCAGCATACCCAGCATGGCAACCGGAATATGCCAGCTGATGATTTTGCGCCACATCAGGAACAGGCCACCGGCCAGAAAACCGAGGTTAATCCACTGCCAGCCCAGACCGGCCAGTGTGCCGCTGAACAGGGGGGTTCCGAGGATCTGATCGGCGGTATGGCCGGAACGCAGACCGGTTTTAAACGCATCCAGCGGTGTCGCTTGCGTCACGCCATCAACGTTCATATTCAGCTGATACGCGGTCAGATCCTGACTGTTATGGCCGGTGAAAATGGTCAGCAGCGTGTCGGTGAATCCGACGTGGTGATGCTGTAAAACATCCGGCGGCAGCCAGGTGGTCATCTGCACCGGGAACGAAATCAGCAAAACAACGTAACCTACCATGGCCGGGTTAAACGGATTCTGACCCAGACCGCCATAAAGCTGTTTGGCAATGATGATGGCGAAAATCGTGCCGAGAACCACCATCCACCACGGACCCAGCGGCGGCAGGCTGACGCCCAGTAAAACCGCAGTCAGCAGGGCGCTGTTATCGCCCAGTCGTTTTTTCACCGGCTGTTTGCGCAGCTGCAATACAGCGCCTTCCGCCAGCAGGGCAATCACGATAGCCAGCGTCAGCTGAACCAGCGTGCCGTAGCCAAAAAACCAGACCTGAGCGATCAGGCCGGGAATACACGCCAGAATTACCATCATCATGATGGTGCTGGTGTTCTGGCGGTTATGCGTAAAAGGTGAACTTGCGATCCTGAAGGCCATTTATTCCTCGTTCGACATTGTCTGAGCGGCTTTACGGGCCTTAACTCGTGCGATCGCAGCAGCCACAGCGGCTTTGCGTGGATCGCTTTCTTGTTGTGATGTTTCTTTTTCTTCCGGTTCAGCTTCCTGCGCTTCACTCAGTGCAGCAGCTTTTTTGGCTTTAGCCCGGGCAATAGCCGCGGCAACAGCGGCCTTGCGTTTATCGTCTGCGGACGGCTCGGCAGGTGACGCTGTCACGTTTTCTTCGCCATTTGCAGGTTGTACCGCAGCGGCCTTTTTGGCTTTCACACGGGCAATGGCCGCGGCGACAGCGGCTTTGCGATCATCCTCTGCCGGCGCCTGCGGGGCAACGGCCAGTTCGCTTTCTTTCGCTTCGACCACAACGCCGCTGTTTCCGGCTTTCTTCGCTTTCACACGTGCGATAGCCGCAGCCACGGCGGCTTTGCGATCGTCTTCCGCAGAAGGCGGAGTCTCAGGCACCGGCTCAGAAGCCACCGGGATTTCCTGCTCAGCGGCGGCTTTTTTCGCTTTCGCACGAGCAATAGCCGCAGCAAGCGCCGCTTTACGCGGATCGGCTTCGGCAGGCTGCTCTGCCGCTGTTTCAGCAGATGGCGCTTCTGTTGCCGGTGCTTCGTCCAGTTTCACTGCCGCTTTCTGGTGTTTCTCTTCACGCGCTAACTTCTCGCGTTCCATGCGCGCCTGTTTGGCTTCAAAGCGTGCCTTGGCTTCGGTGGCGCGGGCAGTCTCTGCATCGATGGCGCGGATTTCGGCCTTTTCCTGACGGTAATACTGCACCAGCGGAATATTGCTCGGGCAGACGTACGCACAGGCACCGCATTCGATACAGTCGAAGAGATTATGCTTACGCGCTTTCTCGTGTTCTTCGCCTTTGCTGAACCAGTAAAGCTGTTGCGGCAGTAAACCAGCCGGACAGGATTCGGCGCAAAGGCTGCAACGGATACAGGCTTCTTCTGGTTCCGGCTCACCCAGTTCGGACTGAGACGGTGCCAGCAGGCAGTTGGAAATTTTGACCACGGGGACATTGAGCGATGGCAGGGTGAAGCCCATCAGCGGGCCGCCCATAATCACCATCTTTTTGTCGCCCTGCGGCTGCAATGCGCCTTCACGCATCAGATGTTCAATCGGTGTGCCCAGACGCGCCCAGACGTTGCCCGGTTTTGCCATCGCTTCGCCGGTCAGCGTCACCACACGTTCGATCAGTGGTTCGCCGTCGATAATCGCGCGTTTGATAGCAAATACGGTGCCGACGTTTTGCATCAGCACGCCGATGGAAGACGAGTGATGGCCTTTCGGCACTTCAAGTCCGGTCAGGATTTTGGTCAGCTGTTTGGCACCACCGGAAGGGTATTTGGTCGGGATTACCCGCAGTTCAATGCGCACACCTTCGGCCTGTTCGGCTTTAATGGCGAGTTTAAAGGCGGTAATGGCTTCCGGTTTGTTGTCTTCGATACCGATCAGCACGTGTTCCGGTTGCAGCATGTGGCACAGAATACGCGTCCCTTCGAGGATTTCCGCTGCGTGCTCCTGCATCAGCCGGTCATCGGCGGTGATGTACGGCTCACATTCGGCAGCATTGAGAATCAGCGTGCGGGTAGACGTCAGGCCGCCTGCCAGTTTGCTGGCGGTCGGGAAACCTGCGCCGCCCAGTCCGGCGATACCGGCCTGACTGATGCGCTGATTCAGTTCTTCGGCAGAAAGCCGGCGATAATCGGCAATGAATTCACGCTCGCACCAGGTGTCCTGGCCGTCGGCTTCAATCAGCACACACAGTTCTTTCAGGCCGGAAGGGTGTGCGGTGATATGCGGCTCGATGGCGGTGATCACGCCGGATGTCGGCGCATGAACCGGCACGGTGCGGCCACGACCTGTGGTCAGCGGCTGACCTTTTAATACGCGGTCGCCAGCTTTCACGCACAGCTCGCCTTCAGGGCCAAGGTGTTGCTGAAGAGGAATGATAAAGCGCTCAGGCAGCGGCACGTTGCGCAGCGGAACGTGGCTCGACTGAGTCTTCATTTCCGGCGGATGAATACCGCCGTCGAAGTCCCAGACTTTGTCTTTTTTGAGCGCGGCAAACAGATTAAACATGTTACTCCGCATGGATGACCTGAACCGGAATGGACTGTAAATCCCATTTCCAGTTTGCGGTGGTGGTTTTTATTGGCAACATTTCGATGCAGTCCGTCGGGCACGGTGCGACGCACAGGTCACAGCCGGTGCATAAATCGGTAATCACGGTATGCACGGCGCGGGTGGCACCGACAATGGCATCAACCGGACAAGCCTGAATGCACTTGGTGCAGCCGATACAGTTGCTCTCGTCGATGTAGGCGACTTTGCGTACTGGTACCGCCGCAGCGGCATCTTCGCCCATTGGCTGGGGTTCGACGTTAAGCAGGGTCGCCAGTTTGAGCATTACCGCTTCGCCGCCAGGCACGCATTTGTTGATGTTATCGCCATTGGCAACCGCTTCAGCGTAAGGCTTACAGCCGGGATAGCCGCATTGCGCACACTGGCTTTGCGGCAGAATATCGTCGATCTGATCGACAACCGGATTGCCTTCGACCGCAAAACGACGTGAGGCGTAGCCCAGCAGCAGGCCAAAAACCAGCGCCAGAGCGGTCAGCGCGCCAATCGCTTCCCATAATTCAAACATCAGAATTTCACCAGACCTGTGAAGCCCATAAAGGCTAATGACATCAGGCCAGCCGTGACCAGCGCAATCGAAGAACCTTTGAACGGAGCAGGAACGTCAGCCACCACCAGACGTTCACGAATGGCGGCGAACAGCACCATCACCAGCGAGAAACCGAGCGATGCGGCAAATCCATACAGCGCGGACTGCATAAAGTTGAACTGCTGGTTGATGTTCAGCAGCGCCACGCCGAGCACGGCGCAGTTGGTGGTAATCAGCGGCAGGAAGATACCCAGCAGACGATACAGTGACGGACTGGTTTTACGCACTACCATTTCGGTGAACTGCACCACAACTGCGATCACCAGAATAAAGGCCATGGTGCGCAGATACACCAGTCCCAGCGGCATCAGTATGAAAGTGTTGACGATCCACGAGCAGATGTTCGAGAGGGTGATGACGAACGTGGTCGCCAGCCCCATACCAATAGCGGATTCCAGTTTCTTGGAAACGCCCATAAATGGGCACAGGCCAAGAAACTTAACCAGTACGAAGTTATTTACCAGCACAGTGCCGACAAAAAGTAATAAATAAGAGGTCATGACAATTGCCCGGACATAATAAACATTAAAAACCTCAGGGTTATTCCGTGAAGGTTTCTTTTACCCGCAATGAGCGCTTGAAATAAGGCACAAAGACGGCGGCGGCCAATAAAGGTAACAATAAGTTACGCACGGCCAAATCATCAGTAACTGGCGAGAATGCAAAGGCTTTTACCGCCAGAAGCACCGTACATAATAACCAGATAATATACATTTTCGGTAAGGCTCTTGCGCGCTTACAGAATTGCCACAATACCGCGACGGTAAATGCCCCCATCGCCAGCGTGGTCACTACGGAGAAATACCATTGCAGGGTAAATGCCTGCGAGTTGGTGAATAAGTATTCACGCGATTCCGGCACAAATAATGCCATTGAAAAAAGAAACAGCATTAATACGACGCTCAGCAGCGTCACAATCAGATACGCCATCGGGGCCAGTAACCACCCGCCAATACGTTTATAGCCCGGATTATTCGACATAAAAGCTTTTCTCACGCTGGTTTCGCCATCAAATCAGCACAGGGAGAGTTCCCCGACCTTCAAGGCGCAGTAGCTTAACCTGTGAGAGGCATTCTCGTTATCGTATTTATGTGATCAATACCTTAATCCTTAACGCCGTCTCTGCGTTGGCTGTCTTCACTCGCCCCGGTCACATACTTTTGTATGCTCCCGGGGACTTACTCAGTTGCCGCCTTGATACAGCCTGAATGTTTCAGGTATTAAAATCGGGGAGGTTTAATGCACCGGCACCAGAATTTCGGTGGCGACGATCACGACAATCAGACCGACCAGCACGGGAACGGAGGTGCGTTTAACCACTTCGAAAGGCGAGATCTTTGCCATACCGGCCACGGCTACCACGACGCCGGAAACCGGTGAAATGGTGCGGCCGAGGTTAGATGCCTGCAACATCGGGATGACCAGGTATTCCGGGTTTATGCCCATTTTGGCCGCCAGTTTCGGGATGAGTTCGACGAACGCATAGAACGAGGCATTACCGGAACCGGTTGTCATGGCGGCAAGCACGGTGATCACCACCAGAACCAGCATCATCACAATGCTGCCTGAACCAAAGTTTTGCGCCAGTCCGATCAGGCTGCTGATGAATCCGACGGTGCTCAGTCCTTGTGCGAATACGCCGGCTGCGACCAGCAGCATCACCACGTTGGCGAACGCATCCGCCATGCCGCGATAAGCGACGTCCAGACCGGCGAAGACGGCTTTGCCGTTACGGTTACGCAGCGTTTCTATAATGGCGGTCAGCAACATACAAATGACCAGAATAGTGATGATATGCAGATTCGGGCCCCATTTACCGTCGAAAATCAGCACACCAATAATCGGCGTGAAAGGCAAAATGGCGTAAAAAGCGGGGGCATTCGTTTCGACCACGTCGTCTGCATTGGAATCAACGGCATCTACTTGCGCGGTGGTATCGCGTTTATCCAGATAGCGTTGCCAGAAGAAGTGCGCGATCGCCATTGCCACAATGGCCGCTATGGAAATCGGCAGGGTGACTTTAAAGGCGAAATCCACCAGCGGCATATTCGCGGCCTGCGCGGCCAGCACGACATCACCTGAAGTCGGAGAAAGAATAATCGCCGCAGGGGAAGCACAAATCGCCGCCGCCGCACCGCGACTGATGCCGACGTTAACCATAATCGGGAACAGGGTAGCCATCAGCAACACGCCCAGACCGGTCGCCGAAGACACTGCCAGAGACATCAGGCACGCCAGAATATAAGCCGCAACCATCAGAATGTACGGCGAGTTGATCATCTGTAACGGACGCGACGCCAGCTTAACCACCACATCATTGGCGCCGATATGGGTCATATAGGCCGCGAAACCGCACAGCATCATGATCATCATGCCGAGATCGCCACCACGGCTCATCAGCAGAATTTTGACGTATTCGACGATATCCGTCGCGTTCCAGCCGGTACTTTTAGTGCCTTCCGGCAGGATACTGTGACCCATGATTGCGCTGATAATCAGCAGCAACAAACCACCGACCATCAGGACGCCGGTGGGTGAATAGCCTTTGATGATATAGCGCCCGACAAACACGGCGACCACCAGTCCGATCAGTAATTCCAGCATGATTGTATTCCCCGAGATTAAATGTGGATCCAAGTGAAAGGCGGGAACTTTGCCGAAATAACGGTAAGGGCGTAATGACGCTCATCAATTATGGGTGATGAAAGGCGGGGGGATATTTAAATTTGTGATGATTGATGGGGATCACGGGGGCGTACAAAACAATCTTCAACTTCAACTTCAACTTCAACTTCAAGTTCAAG
>NZ_JYDG01000116.1:0-14486 GCF_003263545.1 Rahnella sp. AN3-3W3 | reverse complement strand
GTGAGCATCAGCCCGGTGGCTACGGACAACATCGTTAACGCCACGGAAATCAATGCCGATCAGACTATCAGCGGCAAGGTCACCAACGCGGCGGCGGGCGATACCGTCACCATTACGCTCGGCGGTAAGACTTACACCACGACCGTTCAGGACGACCTGAGCTGGAGCGTCAGCGTACCTTCTGCGGATCTGAAAGGATTTGGCGACGGCGACCTGACCATCAATGCATCCGTGACCAATCAGCACGGCAACACCGGCACCAACGATCGTGAGATCAACATCGACGCCGGTCTGCCGGGTCTGCGTATCAACACCGTTGCTGGCGACGATGTCGTCAACAGCATCGAGATCCAGCAGAACCAGATCGTCAGCGGCACCAGCACCGATATCGCAGCGGGCAGCAGCGTGACCGTGACCATCAACGGCGTCGATTATCAGGCGACCGTTGGCGCGAACGGCGCGTGGTCTGCGGCGGTTCCGGCTGCGGACGTGGCGAACTGGCCAGCGGGTCAGCTTGCGATTAGCGTGACCGGCAGCGATGCTTCGGGTAACTCAGTGACGATTTCTAATAACGTCACCGTCGATCTGAGCAGCGTGGCGATCTCCGTGGATACCATCGCGGTGGACGACATCATTAACGCAGCAGAAAAAGCGGCAGATCTGACGCTGAGCGGTTCGACTCAAAACGTCGAAGCCGGACAGACCGTGACCGTGAATTTTGCGGGTCACACCTATACCGCGACTGTGCAGGACAACGGCAGCTGGAGCGTGAAAGTTCCGGCTGGCGATATGACCAGCCTGAAAGACGGCGACGTCACCGCAACCGCCAGCGTTACCAATGTGGCAGGCAACAGCGCCAGCGCGGCGAATACGGCGGAAGTGGATGCCTCTGCGCCAGCCATCACCATCAACACCATCGCCGGTGACAATGTGCTCAACAGCGCGGAAGCCGGTGCAGATGTGGTGCTGAGCGGGACGTCTACCGCCGAAGCGGGTCAGGTGGTGACCATCACCCTGAACGGCAACGAATACACCGCGACCGTTGGCACCGACGGCAGCTGGAGCACGTCGGTTCCGGCGGCGGACGCCTCGGCGCTGACCGACGGTACCTACGCTGTGAACGCGACGGTGAAAGACGTGGCGGGCAACAGTTCTTCTGTCAGCGGTTCAGTTCTGGTGGATATCACCGCGCCGGTCGTCAGCGTGAATACAGTGGCGGGCGACGATGTGCTGAACGCGACGGAACACTCGCAGGCACAGGTCATTAGCGGCGGCAGCACCGGCACCCAGCCGGGCAATCTGGTCACGCTGGTGATTGGCGGAGTCACTTATTCCACGGTGGTGGATGCCAGCGGCAACTGGAGTGTCGGCGTTCCGGCTGGCGTGATTAAGGGGCTGGCCTCCGGCGAGAACACGATTTCTGTCAGTATTACCGACAGCGCGGGCAACACCGGCAGCAGCGATCACCTGATCACCGTGAATGCCAGTGCGGTCAGCCTGAGCATCGACACGATTGCGCAGGACGACATTATCAATGCGGCGGAAAAGGGCACCAGCCTGACGATTTCTGGCGGCAGCGACATGCTGGCGACGGGCACTGAAGTGACCGTGGTGCTGAACGGAAAAAGTTATACCGCAGAAGTCGGCGCGAACGGCGCATGGACGCTGAGCGTTCCGTCAAACGATCTGGCGGCGATTGCGGACGGTAATTACACCGTGAGCGCCAGTGCCAGCGATGCGGCGGGCAATACGGCCAGCACAACGCACAACGTGGCGGTTGATGCTACCGCGCCTGCGCTGCTGATCAATCCGGTCACCGCCGATGGCATGCTGAATGCCGCCGAACTTGGCCAGCCGCTGACGCTCAGCGGCACGTCTACCGCGCAGCCGGGTCAGACGGTCAGCGTGACGCTCAACAATGAAACTTACACCACCACCGTGAATACCAACGGCACCTGGTCGGTGAATGTTCCGGCGGACGACGTGGCAGCCCTCAAAGACGGCACGCTGACGGTCACCGCCAGCACTACCGACGTGGCGGGGAATCCGGCATCTGCCAATACCTCAGTGATTGTCGATACGGTTGCGCCAACGCTGACCATCAGCACCATCGCCGGTGATGACATCATCAACACAACCGAGCAGCTGGCGGGTCAGACCATCAGCGGCACCACGTCGGCGGAAGCGGGACAGATTGTCACCGTGACCTTTAACAATCGCGAATACCACGCCACCGTCACTACCGGCGGCACGTGGAGCGTGAATGTGCCTGCGGCGGATTTCAACGGCGCGGCAGACGGCAGTTATACCGTCACTGCATCCGTGAAAGATGTGGCGGGTAATCCGGCGGCGACAGATTCTTCTGTCAGCCTCAGCGGTGCCGTACCTGAAATCACCATCAACACCTTCGCGCAGGACGATGTGGTCAGCGCGGCGGAACACAGTGGTCCGCTGGCGATCACCGGTACCTCAACCGCAGCGGCCGGTTCGACCGTGACCGTGACCCTGAATGGTGTGACGTACACCACGCAGGTGGCAAACGATCAGAGCTGGACGCTGAACCTGAGCGCCAATGCCGTGAACGCGCTGGCGGATGGTGAGAATTACAGCATCACGGCATCGGTCACCAACAGCATCGGTAACAGCGGTTCGGCCAGCCACGACATTGCGGTGGATACCACCGCGCCATCGATGACCATCAGCATTGATTCGGTCAGCGATGACACCGGTCGCAGCACCAGCGATTTCGTGACCAGCGATAACACCATCACGCTCAAAGGCGCGTTGTCTGCGGCTTTGGGTAACAACGAGTCCGCGCAAATCAGCCTGGATGGCGGGGTGACCTGGACCACGCTGACCGTGACCGGAACCACCTGGAGCTACGCGCAGGGAAGCGCGCTGGCGGATGGCAGTTACACCTATAACGTGCGGGTGATTGACGCGGCGGGTAACGTCGGATCAACGGCGTCGCAGACGGTGGTGATTGACACCGTGGCACCGGACGCCAGCCAGACCATCAGTATCGATGCGATTTCGCAGGATACCGGCCTGAGCAGCAGCGACTTTATCACCAGCGACACCACCATCAACCTGCGCGGCACGCTCGGTGCGACGCTGGGGGCGGATGAGTACGCACAAATCAGCCTCGACGGTGGCACGACCTGGAATGACGTCAGTATCAGCGGCCTGACCTGGACGTACATCGACGGGCGCACGCTGACCGACGGGGATTACAACTACCAGATGCGGGTGGTGGATCTGGCCGGTAACGTCGGCGCGACCGCCAGTCAGGTGGTCACGATTGATACTACCGCACCGGACAGCAGCAAAACGGTCAGCGTTGATGCCATCAGCACGGATACCGGTCTGAGCAGCACTGACTTCGTAACCAGTGACACCTCGCTGACCGTCACCGGTTCGCTTGGCGCAACGCTGGCTGCCGACGAAGTGGTGCAGGTGAGTGTCGACGGCGGTCTGACGTGGGCGAACGCGACGACGATCGGCACCGGCTGGACATTTACCGATGGCCGCACGCTTACCGACGGTGATTACACCTACAACGTCCGCGTGGTCGATGCGGCGGGTAACGTCGGTAACGTGACCTCGAAAGTGGTTACCGTCGATACCATTGCGCCGGACAGCAGCAAAACCGTGACCATCGACAGCATCACGACGGACACCGGTTCTTCTGCCAGCGATTTTGTCACCAGCGATACCTCGCTGACGGTCAAAGGGTCAATTGGCGCGGAACTGAGTCCGGGTGAAGTGGTGCAGATCAGCGTTGATAACGGCGCAACCTGGACCACCGTGACGCTGCAGGGCAGCACCTGGACTTACGTTGATGGCCGCACGCTGACGGACGGGCAGACGCTGTATCAGGTTCGCGTGGTGGATCAGGCCGGGAACGTCGGTCAGACCGCGCAGCAGGTGGTGACGATTGACACCACCGCGCCGACGCAAATCATCACCATTGAAGCGATCAGCAATGATACCGGCGATTCCGCCAGTGACTTCATCACCAGCGACAATACGCTGACGATGACCGGTTCACTGAGCGCGGCACTCGCCACCGATGAAAGGGCGCAAATTAGCCTCGACGGCGGTAAAACCTGGTCTGACGTGGTGGTCAACGGTCTGGGCTGGAGTTATGACGCGACCGGCACCGTGCTGGCGGACGGTAATTACAACGTGCAGGTTCGGGTTATCGATCAGGCGGGCAACATCGGCACCATCGGCAGCCAGACCGTGGTTATCGACACGCTGAACCCTGAAGCCGTGGCGACCATCGTTCAGTATTCCGATGACGAAGGCGATCGCACGGGTTCGTTCGGTTCCGGCACGTACACCGATGAAACTGCACCGACGCTGAGCGGCACGCTGAGCAAGGCGCTGGCCGATGGCGAAGTGCTGAAAATCTACCGTAACGGCGTGTATGTCGGCGTCGCTACGGTAGTCGGTCTGGCGTGGACCTTCTCCGATTCAGCGCTGGCGGACGGCACGTATATCTATGTGGCGAAATCGCAGGATCTGGCGGGGAACACCACGTCGTCCACTGATTTCACCCTGACGGTAGATACGTCGATTCCGACCACGATTGCCACCGTGACGCCAGAATCCACGCAGGATACGACGCCGATCATCAGCGGTACCTTGTCCGAAGCGCTGGGCGAAGGGATGTATGTGCAGGTGGTGGTCAACGGCGTGACCTACACGTCGGAAACCGGCGGCGCCGTGGTGGTCGATCCGCTGAACAACACCTGGTATCTGCAGGTGCCGGGCGCGCTCGGACTGGCAAGTTATGACGTGACCGCGCAGGTCAGAAGCAGCGCAGGTAACGGTAACGATGCCGGCATCAGCACCAGCGCGATAGTGATTTATGCAGAAACGGCGGTGGACACCAGCTGGGCAACCACTGCGGGTGCCACATCGACCAATGCCATGGCTTTCAGCCTGAACAGCGGCGGTTTGTGGAACATTGTCACCGGTATTTCCGATTACACCAGTTCTGGCCTGAACAGTTATACCGGCACCACGCTGACCAACTCACGCGGCAATATCGTGGTGAGCTACACGCTGGCCGATACCGACCGTAACGGCACGTCAGACATTTATGCGACGGAAACCAACTACGGTGGCTATATTCAGGGCAAATGGACGGCGAACACGGACGGCACTTATACCTACGGGCAGCAGGCGATCGGCACGCTGATCTGGTACGGCGGCGTGATTGCTTACGACAAAACCGGTGACGGCTGGGTTGATCTGGCTTACGGCGATGCCGGTGGTGACTCCCGTACTTATCTGGTCAACAACAATGGCGTGGTGACCCCAGACGGCACCAACGGTGCGGCGGGCCTTGCCGGAGTTTCTTATCGCGAAATCTCCGGTGTGGATATCAATAACGACGGTACCGTGGATATCGTTCAGCACACCAACCGCAACGGCGCGTACGCCCTGACGGTGGTGAACAATAACGGGACCGGCACATTGTCGGAAACGCAGAGCATCGCCAACGTGTTTGTGCCTAATGCCGCGAACACCACCACGGCCGTGTCTATGACCTGGGCGGATTTCAACGGCGACGGTCTGATGGACTTGTACATTTCCTCCGGCCTGAATCCGAACGGAACGTACAACTATGGTGGCGCGATTTACTACAACAGCGGGCAGGGAACGTTGCTGACTACGCCAACGGCGGTGGAAACATCGACCACGAACGCAGCGTCAGCCGGTTATCTGTCAGCCGCCGTGGACTGGGACGGTGACGGTGATATGGACATCATCAAGTTCAGCACCTATTCCGGCAGCCAGACCGCCACGTTGTATCTGAACGACGGCACCGGCAAAGGCTGGACAAACAGCGCGCTGGCGTCATCGCTGGTCAACGTAACGGGGATTGCGACCCTCGATTACGACTGGAACGGGACGCAGGATCTGCTGGTATCGCAGGCCAACGGCAAAGTGGTGTACATCGCTAACAACAGCACTATTGCTGACGGCACGGCGATCCACCTGCGCATTCTCGACGGCGAAGGGATGAACGTGTTCTACGGCAACACCGTGCAGCTTTATAACTCTGCCGGTGAACTGGTGGCCTCGCAGATCATCAACGCCCAGTCAGGTATCGGTATTAACGATGCCTCGGCGCTGGTGAATTTCTACGGGCTGGATCCGAATGAAACCTATTCGGCAGTGCTGGTACGTAACATCAACGGCGTGTCATCCAATGCGACCTGGAATGACCTGACCGCAGGCGATGGCACCAGCAGCTACTCGTTAACCGCAGATGCGGCAACCGGCGGTAACAGCGGGACGATCACCGGTACCGGCTACAACGATACATTTATCGCGGAAAGCGGCACCTATGTGTACAACGGCTCCGGCGGCTGGAGCACCACGTCAGACCATGCGACATGGAGCGCCACCGGCGGTCAGGACATCGTCGATTTCCGCAATGCCACCAGCGGCGTCACGGTGGATCTGAGCAGCAGTAACGCGCAGAACACCGGGTTCAACACGTCAACCTTCAGGGATATCGAGGGAATTGCCGGATCGAACTATGACGATGTGTTCACCGGCAGTGCGGGCGATAACGTGTTCGAAGGGCGCGGCGGCAACGATACCTTCAACTTAGGCAACGGCGGGCACGACACGCTGCTGTACAAGTTGCTGGACAGCGCTGACGCCACCGGCGGTAACGGCTCGGATACCATCAACGGCTTTACGGTCGGCACATGGGAAGGCACGGCGAACTCAGACCGTCTGGATCTGAGCGAGCTGTTGCAGTCCGGCGGTTACACCGGCACGGGCTCGGCCAGCTACGTCAATGGCGTGGCGACGCTCGATGCCTCGGCGGGCAACATCACCGATTACCTGTCGGTGACCACAGAAGGCAACAATACCGTCATCAAGGTGGATATGGATGGCAGTGGTTCAGCGCAGTCGATGACGACCATCGCCACGCTGAATAACGTGCATACCGATCTGGCGACGTTGCTGGCGAACCATCAGCTGATTGTCGGTTAATCAGTCGCAGAGCGGAGCAGGGGAAATACCCTGTTCCGCTTCTGCGGATGGCCTGTTCATGTTCCGGAATGAGCGTGAAGGAAGAATGAATTAGGGAAGAATGAAGATGAAAAAAGAGACCATGTTAGATAAAGGCTACACCGCCTGGCTGAAAGCCATGCTCGATATCGCGAAACACTACCGTCTGGATTATTCAGAAGAACACGTTAAAGCCACTATCGCGTGGGAAATGGGTTCACCGGCTGACGTCGTGCTTGATGAAATGGCAAAAAAGCTCGGGCTGGGGCGCGTGACCCGTGATTTGCATCCGCGTGATTTGGATCCGGTCAGTGTGCCGTTTGTGGTCACGCTCGATAACGGCCGGCTGGGTGTGGTGACACATCTGGACGCCAGCGGCCAGTGCGCCGTGCAATTTACTGAAGATAACGGGCTGGAAACCACCCTGACGTCTGAACAACTTTCTGAGCGGGCGCAAAGCATCACGCTGCTGCGACCGCTGCATACCATTCCCGATGCGCGCGTTGATAACTACATCAAACCGTACAAGAAAAATTGGTTCTGGGATCTGGCGCTGAAAGACTGGCGTCGTTACAGCGACATCATGCTGGCGTCGATGATTGCCAACGTGCTGGCGCTGGCGGGCATGTTGTTTTCCATGCAGGTGTATGACCGCGTGGTGCCGTCGCAATCTATCCCGACACTGTGGGTGTTATTTGCCGGTGTGATGCTGGCGATCACCTTTGAATTCGTGATGCGCATGGTGCGCGTCCATATTTCGGACGTAGTGGGTAAGCGCGCTGATTTGCGTATTTCCGACCGCGTTTTTGGCCGCGCACTGCGCATTAAAAACGGTGCCCGTTCCAAATCCACCGGCTCCTTTATTTCGCAAATCCGCGAGCTGGAATCAGTACGTGAACTGATCACCTCGACCACCATCAGCGTGATGGCCGACCTGCCGTTCTTCCTGCTGTTCACGGTGATTTTGTGGATGATTGGCGGTCCGCTGGTGTTTGTCGTGTTACTGGCGCTGCCGCTGTTGCTGATCCCCGGATTACTGATCCAGAAACCGCTGGCGAAACTGGCCAGTGAAGGGATGCGCGAATCGGCGGTGCGTAATGCGTCGCTGGTGGAAGCGGTGGAATCTCTGGAAGACATCAAACTCATGCGCGCCGAACAACGTTTTCAGAACCAGTGGAATCACTGCAATGAAGTGTCGGCGGATATCAGTATGCGTCAGCGTTTTCTGACCAGCATGCTGATGACCTGGACGCAGGAAGTGCAGTCCATCGTCTACGCCGTGGTGCTGCTGGTCGGGTGTTATCTGGTGATGAGCGGCGATATGACTACCGGTGCGCTGGTCGGCACCACGATTCTGGCCTCACGTACCATTGCGCCGCTGGCGCAGATTTCCGGCGTACTTTCCCGCTGGCAGCAGGCGAAAGTCGCGCGTAAAGGGCTGGATGAACTGATGCAGCGCCCGATTGATCAGGAAGACGGTCAGAAGATGGTCCACAAGGCGCAAATCACCGGTGATTACGCGCTGCATGACGCGGTGTTTTATTACGATGAGGAAGAGAAAGTCGCCAATCTGACCATTGCAAAACTGCACATCAAACCGGGTGAGAAAATCGCTGTGCTGGGCAAAAACGGTGCGGGCAAATCGACGCTGTTGCAGGTGCTGGCGGGTATGCAGCAGGTTCAGCAAGGGCAGGTGGTGCTCGATAACGTCAATATTAAACAGATTGATCCGGCGGATTTACGCCGTGACGTCGCGCTGCATAACCAGAATGCCAGCCTGTTCTTCGGGTCGGTGCGCGACAACATCACTATGGGACGCCCGCAGGCCACTGACGAAGAAATTCATCAGGCGCTGGTCATCAGCGGTGCGCTGACGTTTGTGCAGCAAAAAGAGAACGGTCTGAATTTCCTCATTCATGAAGGCGGTGTCGGACTTTCCGGCGGTCAGCGTCAGGCACTGTTGCTGGCGCGTAATATCATCACCCAGCCGCAGGTTTTGTTGCTCGATGAACCGACCGCATGGCTGGATGAGATTTCTGAATGGAATCTGATCAATCAGCTCTCCGGCTGGACAAAAGACAAAACGCTGGTCGTCGCCACGCACCGTCTGGCGCTGTTACAGCTGGTGGATCGCATCATCGTCATGGATAACGGACGGATTTCTCTCGACGGTAACAAAGACGAAATCCTCAACAAGCATTTCAGGCAAAAAGGACAGGCACCGGCAGCGGCGCAACAGCCCGTGAAACCGCCGGTTAAACAGGAGGCATCATGATGAACGGACGCACATCATTCCAGCGCCAGCAGGCAGAAAAAGCACTGCCACGCTCCACCCTTCTGGTGTGGGCCTTATCGCTGATGCTGCTGTGTTTTTTCCTGTGGGCGAATTTCTACACCCTGGATGAAGTCACCACCGGCACCGGTAAAGTCATTCCTTCTTCTCACGAGCAGATCGTGCAGTCGCTGGAAGGCGGAATTGTTCACAGCATCGACGTGCAGGAAGGCGAAGTGGTGGAACGCGGGCAGCGTCTGGCGCAGCTCGACCGGACCAAAACCGAATCCGGCGTCCAGGAAAGCGTGGCGCGTTTACATGCCGCGCTGGCGACGGCGGCGCGTTTGACGGCGCAGATCAACAACACGCCGCTGGTGTTTCCGCAAGAGCTGGATGACGAGCCGGAGCTGGTGAAATCAGAAACTGAACTGTACAACTCCAGCCGCAACAGTCTGGAAAAGCAGTTAACTGGCCTGAAACAGGGCGTGACGCTGATCCGTCGTGAGCTGTCGATGACCGTGCCGCTGGTCAAACAGGGCGCGGCCAGTGACGTGGAAGTGCTGCGTCTGCAACGCCAGATTAATGAAATGGAAAGCAAGGCGACCGATCTCGAAACGCAGTATCACGTGCGCGCCGGTGAAGAGCTGGCAAAAGCCAACGCCGAGATTGAAGCGCAGCGCTCGGTGATTTTAGGGCGTAAAGACTCACTGAATCGTCTGGAATTCTTCTCGCCGGTCAAAGGGATTGTGAAGAATATCGACGTTAATACCGTCGGCGGCGTGATCCCGCCGAATGGCAAGCTGATGACGCTGGTTCCGATCGACGATCAGATGCTGGTGGAAGCGCAGATTTCCCCGCGGGATGTGGCGTTTATTCATCCGGGGCAAAAAGCCAAAGTGAAGATTACCGCCTATGACTATTCCATCTACGGCAGTTTCGACGGCGAAGTGACCACCATTTCTCCGGACACGATCCAGGATGAAGTGCGCCGTGATGTTTACTATTACCGGGTGAATATCAAAACCAGCTCCAATTATCTGGAAAATAAACACCACGAGAAGTTTTATATTTTCCCCGGCATGATCGCGACGGTAGATATCAAAACCGGCAACAAAAGCATTCTTGATTATCTGCTGAAGCCGCTCAACAAAATGAACGAAGCGCTCAGGGAGCGTTAATCTTCCTTCCCGCCCTCTGAAAAACTGCAGCCTGAGTGCTGCAGTTTTTTTTATTACCGGTGTTCAGCCAGCTGAATCAGTGATGCACAGCAATATACCGTTCGTACTTTGCCGGTTTTAGCTGGCTGAGATCCACCAGCACCAGACCATCAATACAGTTGTTGAATTCGGGGTCGCTGCCGAAATCAATGAACTGCACGCCGCCGCTTTCACATAGTTCTGAATACTGCTTATACAGCGCCGGAATACTGCATCCGAGATTGGTCAGTAAGCGCTTCAGACGTAGCAAATCTTCCTGATAATCGTCGCCGCAAAACTGTGCCAGCACATCGGGCAGCGAAGCCGGATACGGGCGGCGCGAGGTCGCCAGCGGTAACGCCGGCGCAAAATACAGGCGATAAAACGCTACCAGCAAATCGCGGGCGGGCAGCGGCATTCCGCCGGAAATCGACACCGGACCAAACAGATAACGCGTCTGCGGATATTTCGCCAGATACGCGCCAATGCCCAGCCACAGGTAATCCAGCCCGCGTTTGCCCCAGTAAGCGGGCTGAATAAAGCTGCGTCCGAGTTCGATGCCCTGCGCCAGAATCGGGTCCATCTGATGGCCGTACTGGAACAGACTCTGGCTGTAAATTCCGTTCAGTCCTTTGCTGGCGACCTGATCGGCGGTCGGGATAAACCGGTAAGCGCCGACGATTTCCAGCGCCTGCGGATCCCATAAGACCAGATGATAATAATCGTCGTCGTAGCCATCGAGATCACGGCGGCGACCGCTGCCTTCACCGACGGCGCGGAACGCAATTTCCCGCAGACGCCCCAGCTCGCGCAGAACGGGGACGTAATCCTCGCCGTGACGACGATAGAGATAAATCATTTTGCCGTCCGGCGTTTTGCCCAGCACTTCACTGGCTTCCAGTGCATGTTTCAGTACGGCGCGATCTTCCGCACGGGCAATTGAGGTTTCAGTGTGGAACAGCCCCGGTTTACCTGCGCCGAGGCGGTAAAGATGTTTACGAAAACGCGCCGCCAGATCGCCTGCCTGCATTTGTCCGTCGTGCCAGCTGGAGTACGGAATGCGTGCGCCAATTTTCAGCGTCAGGCTGTTGCCGCGCTGGCCGAACATTTCATGCACCAGCAATAGCGTGCTGAGCGGGCGGTAAATCATCGACGTGAGATAAAACAGCGCGCTGTTGCTGCCGCTGATATGTACCGGCACCACCGGCGCACGGGCTTTGGCCGCCAGACGCAGAAAACCGGTGTGCCATTTGCCGTCGCGCACGCCTTTGGAACTCATGCGGGAGACTTCACCCGCCGGGAACACAATCAGCACGCCCTGATTCTCCAGATGTTCCTGCATCTGTGTCACCTGATTGCGCCGCGTGCGGTTGCCCATATTGTCCACCGGGATCATCAAACTGCCCAGCGAGGACACCAGCGACAACAACTGGTTCGCCACCACTTTGACATCCGGACGCACCGACGCCACCGCGTGCAGCAGCGCCAGACCGTCCAGCGTACCAATCGGATGGTTGGCGACAATCACCACCGGCCCGTAACTCGGGATTTGCTCGCGGTCACGTTCCGTCAGTTCACAGCGAATAGTAAAATGCTCCAGCACCTGCTCGGCCATATCAATCCCTTTCAGGTGCTGATACTGACTGGCAAAGCGGTGAAATTCTTTTTCGCGGAATAAGATTTTTAACAGACGGCGTTGCCAGGAAGGGGTTTTGTGCTGCGGGTCGAGATCCTGAAACAGGGTATCCATGCTGAACATAGGATGTCCTCCGGTTGAAGTCTCCCGACCATAATCAGGGCGCATGACAGTGATGTGTCACTTTGATGGCAGTACGGGGAAGCCTGAATAAAACAGCGGTTCAATTTGTTGCGAAAGTCATCAATTGCTAATAAAGTCAAAGACTCATTTACGGCTTCGCAACATGCCTGAACCTTCTTCGTGAGACACGAATTTCCATGCCTGAACCTGCTTCGCCCGACCTTGCTGCGGTCAGCCCGTCTAAGACCACGCTGCGAATTCTCTCCATTCTGGTGTTCAACTTTGCCAACTATCTGACCATTGGCCTGCCGCTGGCGATTTTGCCGGGTTACGTCCACGAACATCTTGGTTACAGCGCGTTCTGGGCCGGGCTGGTGATCAGCCTGCAATATTTCGCCACGCTGCTGAGCCGTCCGTATGCCGGGCGTTATGCCGATAAAATCGGGCCGAAGAGGGTGGTGATGTTCGGGCTGAGCGGTTGTCTGCTCAGCGGCGTGTTTTATCTGCTGGCGCTGGGATTTGATGCGTCACCGGCGGTCAGCCTGGCGTTGTTGTGCGCCGGACGGATATTACTGGGCGCAGGGCAAAGTTTTGCCGGAACAGGCTCGACGCTGTGGGGGATCAGCATGGTAGGTTCGCTGCATATCGGCAAAGTGATTTCGTGGAGCGGCGTGGTGACCTATGGCGCGATGGCCATTGGCGCACCGCTCGGCGTGCTGATTTTTAGTCTCGGCGGACTGATGCTGCTGTCGGCCTGCATCATTCTGGTGGCGCTGGCGGCGTTAATCACCGCATGGCGCAAACCGCCGGTAACCGGCACGGCGTCCACGCAAATTCCGTTCCGTCAGGTGCTGGGCAAGATCATGCCGTACGGCATGATGCTGGCGCTGGCGTCCACCGGCTTTGGTGTGATCGCCACCTTCATCACCCTGTTTTACGCCGCCAAAGGCTGGTCGGGCGCGGCGTTCTCGCTGACTTTCTTCAGCGTGGCATTTGTCGGCATGCGGCTGTTACTGCCCAACAGCATTACGCGTTTTGGCGGATTGCAGGTGGCGCTGGCCTGTTTTGTGGTGGAAATCGCCGGGCTGATGATGGTTTTTTTCGCCCCGACCGCATGGGCAGCGATGGCCGGTGCGTTTATTACCGGCGTAGGATTCTCGCTGGTGTATCCGGCGCTGGGCGTGGTGGCGGTGAAGAAATTGCCGCAGGAAAATCAGGGCAGCGCGCTGGCGACCTATTCGGCGTTTCTGGATTTATCTCTGGGAATTACCGGCCCGCTGGCCGGTGTGCTGATGGCGCAGGCCGGGATTGATGCGATCTATCCCGGCTCGGCCTTGCTGGTATGTATCGCGATGGCGCTGGGTCTGCGGTTGCTGTTACGTCAGCCCTCGCCGGAAACCAGCGCCTCTGTCAGTACCGATTAAACCGCCTGCCGGAGGCCACGGATGCGGCCCATATGCAGCGTATCCACCAGCTCGCCGTCACGCATGGCGTAGCACGGGCTGAGGCCTTCAACGCTGAAACCGAACTTTTTGTACAGCCCGATAGCAGCCTCGTTATCGGCATAGACCGTCAGTTCAACGCGGGTCACGTGCAGCCATTTGTCGCATAACTCAAGGGCAGCTTCGATAAGCTTGCTGCCGACGCCTCGCCCCTGAAATTGCGTATCCACACCAATCCCGAACGTTGCCACATGGCGGCGTCGCCACGGCTGCTCGACCATTAAGGTCAGATTGCCGACCAGTTTGCCGTCGATGCACGCCACCAGCGCGAACCGGCCGGGCGCGGCGTTAGCAAGCCGGTCTTCCCAGAGCGTGGAGGGCGGATAAGGAAGTTGTAGTGTGTCGCTGTAAACAGGAACCTGAGCGTATAGGTGCTGAAGCGCCTCTGCATCTGCGGCTTCAGCGTGACGAATGACTATTTCGCTCATGGCGACACTCCTCTTTTTGTGTTTACTGTTTGAATATCCTCTACATTTATCAGGAATAGGAAAACTGTCAATTGAATGTTTGGTGAAAAAAAATGCTTTACAAGTGCGAATGATAATGATTATTATTGCCATGCGTTCCGGGGATGGCCTCACACCAAGGTCAAACGGGTCCCCATGAATGCACGACATTGCTCACATTGCTTCCAGTATTACTTAGCCAGCCTTATGCTGGCTTTTTTTTTCTTCATATTTTGAGCCGTGGGTTCGTTGGCTGCGTTCGCTCAC
>NZ_JYDG01000115.1:0-20864 GCF_003263545.1 Rahnella sp. AN3-3W3 | reverse complement strand
ACACCCGGTCAGAGCACACTTCAACTTATTGATTCTGCATTAATACCCCACCCCAACCCTCCCCTTCGCAGGGGAGGGAGTTCTTCTGTGCGACAATGAATTAACTCGTCTATTTGCAACGTAAATGTAATCGCTAATTATTTCCTGGAAGACGTCTCGTAATTACCGGATTCAGTCATTGGCAGGTATTTTAGGGCGGGATATGTTCTTTGTTTGTGAATGCAAACAAAGGAATTGTAATGGCAATAAATTTCTCACCCAAGGTTGGGCAAATCCTCGACTGCAACTACGGCCATTATCCCAGAGATAAAAACGGCTTTATTCTGGATAATATTGTTGATGCACACATGCCACCAGAAATGGTGAAGCGCCGTTTAGTGATTGTGCTTAATGGAAAACTTAATGGTAATTCCTCTATCGTTGTTCCCTTATCTACCACGAAGGATGAAATCAAACTCAAAAGAGGAATACACGTTCAACTCGATGCCGGAATCATTGAAGATCTCAGGTACTTCTCGCCTGTAACGTGTTGGGCAAAATGCGATATGGTTCAAACCGTCAGTAATAATCGATTAAACAAACCCATGCTTGCTGCACGTGGGTGGTTATCTCAGTGCATTCCCAGCCCTATAATTACGTTAATCCAGCAAGCTATCGTTAATTCGATTAAAATATCTGAAAACTCAATTCATGGAACGCAATCAATTTGACTTATTCCCGCTAATTGATAATATTCTCCGCGTTGCCCACAGAGGCCTTTCAGTTGATATCCACCGTCCCCTTGAGGGATCGCGAAGCCCGATTAGTTATGATCGGGCTTCTGCATTTTTATATTTCAGAAAATCTCACTATTCCAAAAATCAATTCTTCAATTTCGGATCCAGCGCATCCCTTAACCCATCCCCCAGCAAATTAAACGCCAGTACGGTCAGGAATATCGCCAGACTTGGAAAGATTGCCACGTGCGGCGCCATGACCATATCGGCGCGGGCCTCGTTGAGCATCGCGCCCCACTCCGGCGTTGGCGGCTGTGCGCCCATTCCGAGGAACGACAGGCTGGCAGCGGTGATAATCGATGTGCCGATACGCATGGTGAAATACACCACGATTGATGACAACGTGCCCGGCAGAATGTGACGGAACAAAATCGTGGCGTCGGATGCGCCGATACTGCGCGCCGATTCAATATAGGTTTGCTGTTTGAGCACCAGTGTGTTGCCGCGAACAAGACGTGCGAATGCCGGGATACTGAAGATAGCGACCGCGATGATCACGTTCGACATACCGTTGCCCATCACCGCCACCACGGCAATCGCCAGCAGAATACCGGGGAAGGCAAACAGCACGTCGCAAACGCGCATGGTGATGCGGTCCCACCAGCCTTCGTAGTATCCGGCCAGTAATCCGAACACCGTGCCGATCGCTGCGCCGAGCACCACAGAAAGTACGCCCGCGGTGAGTGATATCCGCGTGCCCATCAGAATCCGGCTGAAAATATCGCGCCCCAGTGAATCCACGCCGAGCCAGTGGATCAGCGACGGGCCTTCGTTCAGACGGTCATAATCGAAATAATTTTCCGGATCAAACGGCACCAGCCACGGCGCAAACATCGCGGCGACAATCAGTAACAGGATAAAAGCACCCGCTATCATCGCAATATGCTGCCTGCGGAAACGCCGCCAGAACGCTTTCCACGGTGTGCGAACCGCCTGCGATTGCGCAGTTCCCGGTGTGATAATCGGCAAACTCGCGAGTACGGCATTTCGCCGCCAGTTTTTCATGCGTTCACTCACTTGTATCGGATGGAAGGGTTGATGACGGCGTACAGCATGTCCACCAGCAGATTGATGAGGATGAACTCCAGCGAAAACAGCAACACTTCTGCCTGTATCACCGGATAATCACGCATCTCAACGGAATCGACCAGCAACCGCCCTAACCCCGGCCAGTTGAAGACTTTTTCCACGACAATCGAGCCGCCAAGCAGGAAGCCAAATTGCAGCCCCATCATGGTGACCACCGGGATCATCGCGTTGCGCAGACCGTGTTTAACCACCACCACCGCTTCATGCACGCCTTTAGCGCGAGCGGTGCGCATGTAATCTTCCTGCATGACCTCGACAAATGAAGCGCGGGTAAAGCGGGCCATGATCGCCGCCACCGCTGCGCCGAGCGTTACGGAAGGCAGAATGTAATGCTGCCAGCTGTCAGCACCCACCGTCGGCAACCAGCCCAGTTCAACGGAAAAGATTTGCATCAGCAACATGCCCAGCGCAAACGCCGGGAAGGAAATACCAGAGACGGCCAGCGCCATACCGAGACGATCCGGCCAGCGGTTACGCCAGACGGCAGACACCACGCCAATGACCAGTCCGAAAATCACCGACCACAGCATACTGGTCATCGTCAGCCAGAAAGTCGGCATAAAGCGGGAACTGATTTCATCAATGACCGGGCGTTTTGACACCATCGAGTGACCGAAATCACCGGTCAGCGCATTGCCAAAGAAAGTGAGGAATTGCTGATAAAGCGGTTTATCCAGCCCGAGATCCTGACGTACCAGCTCTACAACGCTGGCGTCGGCGTCCTGTCCGGCCATCAGCCGCGCCGGATCGCCCGGCAGCAGATGCACAAATAAAAACACCAGCACCGCCACAATCAGCAGTGTCGGGATCAGTCCGAGTAATCGTTTTAAAAAATAATTAAGCATGATTCGCTGTCTGTGATTTCACGGTTCGACATCCATGTTCCGGACCCGGAACACATGAGTTCAGGGCGCGCACGCTGTGCGCCACACGCCCTGAAAGCTTCACCGCGTATTATTTCACGTCTGCATCATCAAAACTGAACGCCGTATCCGGCATCACATAGAACCCGGTCAGGCGTTTATTTTTCGCCGACACCAGACGTTCGGTCACCAGGAATGCCCACGGTGCATCAGTCCAGATTTGTTTCTGGGCATCGGCGTACAATTTGGCTTTCTCGGCTTTGTCGGTGGTTTTCAGCGCGTCAGACAGATCTTTATCCACCTGCGCATTGCTGTAGAACGCGGTGTTGAACTGCTTCGGTGGCGCAGCCTGCGTGGAGAACAGCGGCGACAGCGCCCAGTCGGCTTCGCCGGTAGACGCCGACCAGCCGGTATAGAACATGCGGATACCCGCCTCTTTCTGCCCGACGTTCTCAACCTGCGCAGCACGCTGCGCCGCATCCATGGCGGTGACTGTCACTTTGATACCGACCTGCGCCAGTTGCTGCTGGGTGAACTGCAACACTTTCTGCGCCGTGCTGTTATTGTGCGACGACCACAGCGTGGTGGTGAAACCGTCCGGATAACCGGCTTCTTTCAGCAATTGTTTGGCTTTAGCAGGGTCATACGGCCACGGTTTGAATTTCGCGGCGTATTCGATGCCCTGCGGCAACGGCCCTTCTGATGGCACCGCGTAACCGGCAAAGGCCACTTTAATCAGCGCCTGTTTGTTGATGGCGTAGTTGATGGCCTCACGCACTTTGACGTTATCGAAAGGCTTTTGCGTCACATTAAAACTGATGTAACGGTGCAGAATTGACGGTGCGGTGACCAGATCCAGCTTATCGTTTTTCTCCAGCAACGCGGCCTGCTCATAAGGCACCGGGAACGCCAAATCCGCTTCACCGGTTTGCAGCATCGCGGCGCGGGTATTGTTATCTACGACCGGACGCCAGGTGATGGTGTCGAGTTTCGGCTCGTCTTTTTTCCAGTAACCGTCGAATTTCTTCACTTTCACGAAGTCGGTCTGGTTCCACTGTTCCAGCGTGTACGGGCCGGTACCGACCGGATGGAAGCCGATGTCTTTGCCGTATTTAGTCAGCGCCGCCGGAGAAATAATCACCGCAGACGGATGCGCCAGAATGTTGATGAACGCGGAGAACGGTTCTTTCAGCGTAATTTTTACCGTGGTGTCATCGACCGCTTCGGTGCTGGCAATATTTTTAAACAGGTTATAGCGTTTGAGGTGGCTGTCCGGATTACTCGCGCGGTCAAAGTTAACCTTAACAGCCGCAGCGTTGAAATCCGTCCCGTCCTGGAATTTGATGCCGGGATGCAGTTTGATGGTATAAACCAGACCGTCCTTGCTGACCGTGTAGCTGTCGGCCAGCACGTTTTCCAGCTTCATGTCTTTATCAAAGCCAAACAGCCCCTGATAGAAAGATTTGGCCACTGCCTGCGACAAGGTGTCATTGGCATCATAAGGATCAAGCGAGGTGAAGTTAGAACCTACCGCGACAACCACGTCTTTTGCCGCCCAGGCAGACGCCGACGCCAGCGAACCGAAAACAGCGGCAGCGAGCACGGCCTGACGGACTACGTTCTTACCTTTATGTTTATGCTGATTCATATCAGTTCCTTTCCTGTCTTACCCGTTAAAAAGTGGCTCAAAATGAGCCACCATAAAAATCAGTAAACGCCTGCAATGGCGTGCCGGGCCACAAAATGCCCTTCCGCCACCTGAACCAGCGGTGCGACAACCGGCTCATCATTAAGCGCACGAATGGGACTGGGAATTTCATCCACCAGCAGCGCCTGATCTTTGCGCTTATGACCCGGATCGGCCACCGGCACCGCCGCCATCAGTTTGCGGGTATACGGATGCTGCGGATTTTCAAACACCGCGCGGCGCGAGCCGATTTCCACAATCTGACCGAGATACATCACGGCAACGCGATGACTGATGCGTTCCACCACCGCCATATCGTGTGAAATAAACAAAAATGCCAGCCCGAACTCCTTCTGCAAATCCATCAGCAGGTTGACGATTTGCGCGCGGATCGACACATCCAGCGCCGACACCGACTCGTCAGCAATCACCACTTTGGGATTGAGCGCCAGTGCGCGGGCGATACAAATTCGCTGCCGCTGACCGCCGGAAAATTCGTGAGGATAGCGCTGCGCATGTTCCGGCAGCAGCCCGACTTTCTCCAGCAACCACGCGACGCGCGCTTCCGCCTCTGCGCCCTTTGCCAGGTTATGCACCAGCAACGGCTCCATAATCGAATACCCGACCGTCAGACGCGGGTCGAGCGACGCATAAGGATCCTGAAAAATAAACTGAATATCACGCCGCAGATGTTGCAGTGCGCTGCCGCTGATATCTGTCAGCGTCTTGCCATCAAAGGTGATGGTCCCGCCCTGACTTTTCACCAGTTTGAGCAACGAACGGCCAGTGGTGGATTTTCCGCAACCGGATTCGCCCACCAGCGCCAGCGTTTCACCGGGATGTAAATCAAAACTGACTTTTTCAACCGCATGCACACGACGTGTCACGCGGTTGAAAATACCGCTGCGCAAGTCGAAACGGGTCACCAGATCACGCACCTGCAATATCGGCGGCACGCCGGGTGTCAGGGTGTTTTGAATCAGTTCGGGATCGCTTTCCTGCTGGTCGGGCGCAGGGAAGCGGGCGGGCAGTGGTTTACCGGCCATGGATCCGAGCTTTGGCACGGCCGCCAGCAACGTCTGCGTGTAAGGCTGTTGAGGTGTACGAAATATCGCGCCCGCTTCTCCGGTTTCCACGCTGTTACCCTGATGCATGACCAGAACACGATCGGCGATTTCCGCCACCACACCCATATCGTGGGTGATGAAAATCACGCCCATGTGCATCTCTTTTTGCAGCACACGGATCAGCTGTAAAATCTGCGCCTGAATGGTCACGTCCAGCGCCGTAGTCGGTTCATCGGCAATCAGTAACGCCGGTTTACACGACAGCGCCATCGCGATCATCACCCGCTGGCGCATACCGCCGGAAAGCTGATGCGGATAGCTGTCGAGAATATTTTTGGCTTCAGGAATGCGCACCAGATCCAGCATACGTAAGGCTTCGGCACGGGCGGCGCGATGATCTTTATCCTGATGTAAACGGATAGATTCGGCGATCTGTTCGCCTACCGGAAATACCGGATTGAGCGAGGTCATCGGCTCCTGAAATATCATCGCCATGTCCGCACCGCGCAGGCTGCGCATGGCGGGTTGCGTTGCTGCCATCAGATCAACGACCTCACCGTTACGGCGGCGAAATTGCATTTCACCCTGGGTGATCTGCCCGCCGCCCTGCTCCACCAGACGCATCAGCGCCAGCGAGGTAACGGATTTACCTGAGCCGGATTCACCGACTATCGCCAGCGTTTCGCCGCGCTTCACGTGAAAACTTAGCTGATTCACCGCAGGGATGATGTGCCCGTCATGCGCGAACTGCACGCTGAGCTGGCTGACCGCCAGAACGTGGTCCGGAGGCAGAGTCAGGGAATTATTCATGAGCGGTAAATACTGACGACAGGTGCTTCACCCACGCGGGCAAAGCCGCGATACATACCCTCACTGTTGAAAGGCAGTTCCACGTTGCCAAATTTATCGACAGCGATCATCCCGCCGCTCCCGCCCAGTGGCAGCAATTTTTCCTGCACCACTTTGTGTGTCGCTTCTGCCAGCGTTAAACCGGCGTAATCCATCAGCGCCGCCACGTCGTAGGCAGCCACGGTGCGCATAAACACTTCACCGGTGCCGGTGCTGGAAATCGCAACCGTATCGTTGCTGGCGTAACAACCGGCGCCAATAATCGGCGAATCACCGACGCGTCCGGCCTGTTTGTTAGTCATTCCGCCGGTCGATGTTGCCGCCGCCAGATTACCGAGTTCATCTATCGCCACCGCGCCTACGGTGCCAAATTTACGTTCCGGATCAATCGGGTCGCCTGAAGCATTCAGCGACGCCCCGTCGTGATCGAGCATTACGCCGGTATCCGCGGCAATAGCGCGCTGCAACTGATCATAACGTTCCTGAGTGAAGAAATACGCTGGTTCCACCATTTCCTGACCATTGGCACGAGCAAAATCTTCTGCGCCTGCACCGGTGAACAGGACGTGCGGGCTGTTTTCCAGCACCTTACGGGCGGTCAGAACAGGATTGCGGATATGGCTGACGCCGCAAATCGCACCGGCATCCAGCGTGCGGCCATCCATAATGCAGGCATCTAATTCATGCGTACCCTGATGGGTAAATACCGCACCTTTGCCGGCATTAAATAACGGGCATTCTTCCAGCAGGCGCACGGCTTCGGTTACGGCGTCCAGTGCGCTGCCACCCGCGGCCAGAATCGCCTGCCCGGCACTGACAATCCTTTCCAGTTCGGCCAGGTAAAGTTGTTCTTTTTCGGCGCTCATTGCCGCACGGGTTATTGCCCCGGCACCACCATGAATAGCAATGACCGGACGCTTCTTGTTCGAAACGGAAGCCGCTGAATTATCAGTAGAAGAACTCATTAGCACTGCACCTTTCGATGTTGTATTTATGTATGGAAGATGTTGACCTGTTTTTTGACTATATTTAGCCCGCTACAGTATGTAAAGCAGAAATGCATCGCCACTAAAATGGCGCTAATTGCTTAGATTGTTTAGGAAAAACAAATGCTGCAATTGAATATACATGCGGGACAAATCACCAGAGAACAGCAATAATAAACGTCCTAATCGCGGCAAAAGCACCTCTGGATAAGCTTACCGCGACTTTTTATTTTCTCTTTTTAGGAAATCAGTTTATGGAAACTGTTTATAACCGCCCGCGTCTTAATGTGATTTCGTGGCTAAGTTACTTTTTTACAGGGGGACTCGTCTCCACTCTGGGCATCGTTATCGGGCCAGTGGCTACAGCTTTTAACAAAGATCCGGGTTTTATCGGGCAAATGTTTTCATTAATGAACATTGGCCTGTTCCTGCCTATCATGATCAGCGGCATTCTTATGCGTAAGTTTGATCTGGGCAAACAGCTGATGACCGGCTCTTTCATTTCCGTGCTGGTGTGTATCGCCCTGTTTATCATGCCGTCGATTACGCTGTTTGGTGTGGGCGTGTTCCTGATCGGTGCCACGGCGGGTCTGATGATGTCTATCGGCAGCTATCTGGTGGTGCGTATCAACGACGACCCGAAAAAGCGTTCCGCCAACTTAATCTTCACCGACTTCTTCTTTGCACTTTCTGGTATGACATTGTCTTTGGTGCTCGGTTTCCTGTTCAAACACGGTGCAAGCTGGCTGGCGATGTACGGCATTATGGGCGTACTGAGCCTGCTGATGATTTTACTGTGCGCAGGTCAGAAATTCCCAAATGTGCCGCAACCGGTGAAAAACGAATCTACGCACAACGTGGCGAAAGAGCCATGGGGCATTGCAGTCTTCTTCCTGTGTATTGCCCTGTTTGCCTTTGTATTCACCGAACTGGTCTTCACGCTATGGATGCCGAGCTGGTTGCATGAACATTTCAGCATGGAAACGGATCGCGCAGCGATTTACATCACCACTTACTGGATGGTGAAAGCGATTGGCCTGTTCCTGAATCAGTTCACAGTCCGCTTCGTCAAACTGCGTACTTTCCTGCTGATTTCCGTGATTGTCGGTATGGCAAGTCTGGCGGTGCTGACCACCAGCAACTCGCCGTCTCTGGTGCTGTTCGCGGTCGGTCTGTTCGGTTTCTGTAACTCAGGAATGTTCTCGGGCCTGATGAGCTACGGCAGCCTGCAGGTGAAAAACTCACCGCCAACGCTGACTTCTGCGCTGCTGACCACCAGTTCTGTCGGCACACTGATTTTCGCTTCCTTCTCCTCATTCATCTACAACGAATACGGTCTGTTCTGGGCGCTGAACATCGCGACCATTTCCTACGCGTTGCTGGTGCTGATGGTGGTACTTGCCAGCCTGAAGAGTAAGGCCGAAAAGATTAACCACGAAGTTACCGCGCATTAACACCGTCTGACAGAGTCCGGGAAAATTAAAAACAGACCACTTTTGTGGTCTGTTTTTTTACATCTGATCGATAAAAGATATACCTTGAAACAATATGAACATTCATTACTCTTTAATCTCATGATATTCAGCCTGTTATCTCCTTTGTTTTTACACACCCGGCAACATTTATAATTAAGCATATCCATATATACAATTAATCCTATAGGAAATTAAAATAGGTAGAATATGTAGCATAATATTTTACAGGAGGACCGCCAGGCTATTAATAAATGAAAAAACAACCTATGAAATGGAAAGCACTCGCATTTAATTTAATAAAGATAACTCCTCTCACCATCGCGGTATCTCTTGCTAATAATGCAATCGCCACAGAAATTGACGATAAAGATGAATACGGCAATGTGACTAATTTACCCTTATTTGATATCAGTGGAGCTTCCCCCTTCGACCTTTCCACCCAGGGGTATCTGGATGGCGTCATTGCTACAACCTGGGCAACGGGCGACAACCACAGTATTCCTGCCTTCTACATTCATGATGGCGGCACTATGCAGCAATCTGTCGCGGCTCCCATATCGATCACAACCCACGGCACCTTAACCGAAGCTATGCTCCTTACCAGCGCGGGACGCGTCGATTTATCTGGCCCATTAGCCGTGGATGTCTACGGCGAAGGCAAAGGCATTATTTTAGAAGGAGAAGGCACATCATTTAACTCTGCAAATGATGTTTCTGTGAATATCCGTAATAATAACACTCCCGCATTTACAGCAAATGATGAATCCGAAGTTACTATTTCAGGCACGTTGACCATTAACACGGCCGGCTCATCTTCTGATGGTTTAGTGATTCAGACGGGGGGAATAGGAACAATAAATAAAGTTAACATCACCACGGAAGGTGATTTCTCTGAAGGTATTATTTTAAACAATGCAGAATCTCAACTGCATAAAAGAAATGATGTGCTTATTACCGGCAGTGGCAGCACGGTCACCACACACGGTGATCATACGAATGCCTTATATGCTGAAGATAACGGGTTCATTCTTTTCTCCGAGGATGCGGTTATAACCACGACCGGTGAAGATTCCCGTGCGATTTACTCTACCCGAAATGCCGGTGTCTTAATGAACGGCGGTTCTGTTAATACTGAATATGCAGGCAGCACTGCGATAGAAAGTAATGCGAACAGTTACGTCACACTAGTCGACACCGATATCCATTCCGCAGGTGTGGCAATCAGCTCAAACGATAACTCAGTTGTTTCAGTCGTCAATGGCATTATCAGCAGCGGTAGTACCACAAGCGGTATAGAGATCAGCCATCAGGGCAACGTAAATCTTAATAAGGTTGTGATGGAAAACACACAATCGGATAAACCACTGGTTGATCTGATCGCCTCGTATGCCACGCCTGATTATGCCTTTGGCGGCACTCTGGACATCAAAAACTCCCGGCTTGCAGGGAAAACACAAGGCGTGCATGCTGCCGAAGGTGAATGGGCTGTCACGCTGGATAACAGCTCACTAAGTGCCGCGGATGCCTTTGTTGTGGCTGGGAAAAGCGCCAGCCAGATTGCACACTTGTCGGTCGATGCCAGCAACGGCAGCATCATCAACGGTAACCTTATTGCGCTAAGCGCAGATGAAGACCCGATCGCCAGCCAGCTGACGCTCAATTTGCTTAATTCAACCTGGCAAGGCAGCGCGGTAAATGGCGCGGCGCTGACGTCTGCCCCTGCCGGTACGATTAATATTGATGCGCAGGACAGTCAGTGGCTGATGACCGACTCATCCCGCATCGACTCTCTTAATATGAATAACGCCAGCATCCGGTTTTCCGATCAAGGTGATTACAAAACGCTGGAAATGCAAAATCTGTCAGGCAGCGGTACGTTCTTTATGAATACGTCGCTGGTACAAGATGCGCAGGGAAACAGCGCGGGGGATTTGATTCATGTTACAGGTACCGCTTCAGGGCAGTTTAATTTAAATATCACGACGTCCGGTAAGGCAGCAAAAACAGTTAATGACGGAATACTTGTCGCTCAAATTGATGATGTGGCACGTCATAAAGGTTTATTCAGTCTGGGAAACACTGTCAGTATTGGCGCTTATGACTATTACCTCTTTGAAGGCAGTAAAGAGGCAACCGGGGATAATAATGACTGGTATCTGCGCGCTGAAATTCCCACGCCTGACGCACCGGTTCCTGATGTCCCCACGCCAGATGTGCCAACGCCAGATAATCCGACGCCGGATGTCCCCGTGCCCGCTCCCGATTCTCCCGTTTCTCCCGAGACATACCGGGGCGAAATTCCCGGCTATATCGCGGCACCCTATCTGAATCTGTATTACGGCATGCGTATCGCGGGAACCTTGCATGAACGCATGGGCGACACCGAAGCTTACGGCAAAGGCTATAACAATCGGTCCTGGGCAAGAACCGGCGGCGAGCACACCACTTTTGACGCAGGCCGTTTTGATTACGACAGTGATTACTGGTTTGCGCAGTTCGGGACCGATTTGTATCAGGATGAGCTGAAAAACGGGACGCGAGTCCACGCTGGCATCATGGCAACCCTGGGTAATCAAAGCACTGATGCGCAGGATCAGGTTCGCACCCTGGCCGGTAAAAGTGCCGACACCGGTTCGGTGCGCAGCGATGCTTACAGCCTCGGGGGTTATTACACACGTTATGCCGAAGATGGCGCTTACATTGATGTGGTCGGTCAGTTCACGTGGTATCGCAATCAGTATGACAGCCTGCATGACGCTAAACAGGACAGCTACGGCGTATTGCTTTCCGCTGAGGGAGGAAAACCTTATATCGTCAGCACTAACTGGAAACTTGAACCACAGGGACAGATTATTTATCAGTATCTGAATGCTGAAGATTTCAGCGATGAGATTTCTGATATCTCTGGCGTCACTGTAAATCAGGGCACCGCGCGCGCCGGGCTGCGTTTGTTCCGTGATCAGGCTGAAGATAAAGCCACTGAAAAATTCAAACCTTATCTGACTGCCGATGTACTGAGTAATGTCTCGGACTCACCAGATATCAATGTCGGCGGAGCCGATATCAGCACAACGGATTTCTCCGATCAATACTGGCAAACCGGGGCAGGCATGACGGCACAACTTGCGCCAAATACCTCGGTGTATGCTGATGTGAAATACGTCAAAGGGTTTGACAGCGATATGGAAGGTTACGTCGGTCATATTGGTATTCAGGGACATTTTTAATTCGGGCTTGTGAATCATGTGCATAAAAAAGGGAAGGCATAAAAGCCTTCCCTTTTCTTATTTAGCTGCGCCTTTAAAGCTGCGGGCAGCGCTGCAAACTGTTTAGCCAGGATGTTTCAGGCTGAGCGGCCAGACGACGCGCGCGTCCATGGCGGCGTAAAATCAATCCCTTGTCCTGCATTTCACTCAAATCACGTCGGATCGTTTCAAGACTCACATCCAGCGATTGTGCCAGTTCGCTAACCTGTAACACTTCATGTTGTTCTACCAACTGAAGGATGGCCTGATGGCGATTTTTTTTAAGCACCGGTTATTCCTGTGTATATGACAGATATGTGACACAAATCACAAATAACGGTAACTATGATAACCGCGTTACATCCGTAATTTTGGGATCGATCTCAATTTTTCAGAAATCCCCACGAAGTTTTTACGCCTTCAGCGGTTTTTGGTTCGTCCCGATTCTCTGTCATACTATGCTCATGCCCCATTTTCCCGTCCGTCGCCGGTGAGTACGCCCGCGTCGCCGGGCTGAATCACTAAGGAATTTTGATGGAATTCAACACTGCAGGTTTGATCTCACTTCAGGAAGCGCTGGATAAAATGCGCGCTTACGTTCCGAAAAAAACAGCGCAGGATGCCGAATCGTTGCCACTGGCAACGCCGCTGGCCGTATTACTGCGGCGCCGGTGCTTTCCCCGATTTTTGTCCCGCCTTTTGATAACTCCGCGATGGACGGTTATGCCCTGCGCATTGAAGATCTGCACGAGGGCGCAGTCCTCCCGGTGGCGGGAAAAGCCTTTGCCGGCGCGCCTTTTCATGGCGAATGGCCTGCCGGAACCTGTATCCGCATCATGACCGGTGCGCCGGTTCCGGCCGGTGCCGACACAGTGATCATGCAGGAACAGGCAGAAGTTTCAGACGCGGGAATACGTTTCACAGCAACGGCGCAAAAAGGCCAGAATATCCGCCTGACCGGAGACGACATTAAGCAAGGCGACAGCGTTTTGCCTGCGGGCGTGCGTCTGGGGGCGGCAGAATTACCGCTGCTGGCGTCCCTTGGCGTGACTGAAGTACAGGTCTGGAAGCCGCTGAAAGTCGCCGTATTTTCCACCGGTGATGAGCTGCAACCTGTCGGTACGCCTCTGCAGGAAGGCCAGATTTATGACACGAACCGGTTTGCCGTGCGTCTGATGCTCGAGCAACTCGGTTGTACGGTGCTGGATTTAGGCATTATCCGCGACGATCCGCAGGCATTGCGTAAAGCGTTTGAAGAAGCCAATGAATTTGCCGATTTGGTGATTTCCAGCGGCGGTGTTTCCGTCGGTGAGGCCGATTACACCAAACAGATGCTGGATGAACTGGGCGAAATTGGTTTCTGGAAACTGGCCATGAAACCGGGCAAACCGTTTGCTTTCGGAAAACTGAAAGACAGCTGGTTCTGCGGACTGCCGGGGAATCCGGTGTCGGCTGCACTGACGTTTTATCAGCTGGTTCAGCCATTTATCGCTCAGCTTTCCGGTCACAGTGCCTGGCAGTTCCCGCCACGACTGAGAGCGAAAGCCGTAACGCCACTGAAAAAATCGCCGGGACGCCTCGATTTCCAGCGCGGTATTTTCAGCACCAATGCAGAAGGTCAGCTGGAAGTGCGCACTACCGGCCATCAGGGATCGCACGTCTTCAGCTCCTTCAGCCAGGCTAACTGTTTTATCGTGCTTGAGCGTGAACGCGACAATGTTACGGCTGGCGAAATCGTTGAAGTCGAGCCTTTTAACGCGCTGCTGTGGAGCTGAACATGGCGACTCTGCCGGAACTGACGGACGCTGAAACCCTGCGCTATAACCGCCAGATAGTACTGAAAGGGTTTGATTTTGATGCGCAGGAACAGCTGAAAGCCAGCCACGCGCTGATTGTCGGGCTGGGAGGTTTAGGCTGCGCCGCCGCGCAATATCTGGCGGCGGCAGGCACAGGCACATTAACGCTGCTGGATTTCGATACGGTATCGCTCTCAAACCTGCAACGCCAGACTCTGCACACTGACGCGCGGATCGGGATGCCGAAAGTCGACTCCGCCGCCATAGCGCTGGCGGCAATCAATCCGCACATCCGCTTAAATCAGGTAAATGCTCAGGCGGATGACGATTTGTTACGTGAGCTGATCGCCGCCTGCGACGTGGTGGTGGATTGCACCGACAATGTCACGACGCGTAATCAGCTGAACAGTGAATGTTTCGCGCAGAAAAAACCGCTGGTCTCCGGCGCTGCTATCCGTATGGAAGGTCAGCTCAGCGTATTTACCTACCAGCCGCAGGAACCCTGCTACCGCTGCCTGAGCCGGTTATTCGGTGAAAATGCGCTGACCTGCGTGGAAGCTGGCGTCATGGCCCCGCTGGTCGGCACCATCGGCAGCTTGCAGGCGATGGAAACCATCAAACTGCTGACAAAATTTGGCGAAACCCCGCGCGGAAAACTGCTGATGTTCGACGCCATGACATTACAGTTTCGCGAAATGAAACTGATGAAAGATCCGCATTGTGAAGTGTGTGGTGATTGTTGAATCAGTAAATTCAGACACAAAAAAACCGCCTTTATCGGCGGCGGTTTTTTAAATAATAAGAACCTCTAAATCATTCGAGTTGTATCAAGGCGGCAACTGAACAAATCCCCGGGAGCATACATCAGTATGTGACGGGGTTTGTGAGGAAAGCCAACGCAGAGACAGCTTGAAGGATGACGAGGTTTAATTGATGCCCTGGCTACGCAGGTAGTCTTCGTAGTTACCAGAGAAATCAATCACGCGCGTCGGGGTCATTTCCAGAATACGCGTTGCCAGTGAGCTGACGAATTCACGGTCGTGGGAAACGAAGATCAGCGTTCCTTCATACATTTCCAGCGCCATGTTCAGTGACTCGATGGATTCCATATCAAGGTGGTTGGTTGGTTCATCCATAATCAGGATGTTTGGACGTTGCATCATCAGTTTCCCGAATAACATACGACCTTTCTCACCACCGGAAAGCACTTTCACTTTCTTCTTGATATCGTCCTGACCGAACAGCAGACGGCCTAACACACCGCGTACAGCCTGCTCGTCATCTTTCTCGGATTTCCACTGGCTCATCCAGTCGAATACGTTCAGGGTATCGTCGAATTCGTATTCGTGATCCTGCGCGTAATAACCGATTTTAGAGTTTTCAGACCATTTCACTGAACCACTTTCCGGCTCATGCTCACCGACCAGCGTTTTTAGCAGGGTCGATTTACCGATACCGTTGGCACCCAGAATCGCGACTTTCTCGCCGACTTCCAGCATCAGGCCGAGGTTTTTAAACAGCGGACCGTTGTCGAAACCTTTGGTGATCTTTTCCACTTCCAGCGCATTACGGAACAGTTTTTTGTCCTGCTCGAAACGCATGTAAGGGTTCTGACGGCTGGATGCTTTGATTTCATCGAGCTGAATTTTATCAATCTGACGGGCACGGGACGTTGCCTGTTTAGATTTAGAGGCGTTGGCGCTGAAGCGGCTGACGAACGATTGCAGTTCAGCAATCTGCGCTTTCTTCTTGGCGTTGTTAGCTGTCAGAAGTTCACGAGCCTGCGTGGCCGCCGTCATGTATTCGTCGTAGTTGCCTGGATATACGCGCAGTTCGCCGTAGTCCAGATCCGCCATGTGCGTACACACCATGTTCAGGAAGTGACGGTCATGCGAAATGATGATCATGGTGCTGTTACGTTCGTTCAGCACCTGCTCCAGCCAGCGAATAGTATCGATGTCCAGGTTGTTCGTTGGTTCGTCGAGCAGCAGAATTTCCGGATCCGAGAACAGTGCCTGCGCCAGAAGCACACGCAGTTTAAAGCCCGGCGCGATCTCGCTCATCGGACCATAATGTTGCTCAACAGGAATGCCTACGCCCAGCAGCAGTTCGCCGGCACGGGATTCTGCGCTGTAGCCGTCCATTTCACCGTAAGCGACTTCCAGATCAGCCACTTTGTAGCCGTCTTCTTCGCTCATTTCCGCCATGGCGTAAATGCGGTCGCGTTCTTCCTTCACTTCCCACAATTCGGTGTGGCCCATGATCACGGTGTCCAGCACGCTGAACTGTTCGAAGGCGAACTGATCCTGGCGTAATTTACCCAGACGTTCGTTCGGATCAAGAACGACGTTACCGCCAGAAGGCACTAAATCGCCACCGAGGATCTTCATGAAAGTGGACTTGCCACAACCGTTCGCGCCAATCAGGCCATAACGGTTACCGCCGCCAAATTTCACGTTAATGTTTTCAAATAACGGCTTGCTGCCGAATTGCATGGTGATGTTGTAAGTACTTAGCACAACGCTCGCTCTTAATTGGGAAATGTGATTTGGCGCGCATTATGCCACAACGGCGCGTTGGGATCGCCTCCCCTTGTGTACATTTTTCGCGCAATAGTTAAAAAAGTTCCCTGCACACTCAATGATCGTGGGGAAATAAAAACAAAAAACCCGACATAAGCCGGGTTTTACAGGTCAGATTCGGGGATCAGAAGTTATAGCCGATCACGCCGTAGTAACCCCAGCCGGTGGACTTCACATCGAAGTTACCGTTGCCGAAGTTCAGCTCTGCGCCGTCAGCCCACTGGCCGCCGTTGTGGAAGTAACGCGCCACGAACGAGTAATGCCAGTGCGTGTAGTTCAGGGACAGAATATGGCTTGAGGCGATAGAGTTGTTGGAACGTGCTTTGTTGCCGTTCACGTCACGCATATCGTCATCACCCAGTGAGGAGCCCCAGTCGAAGTTGGTGAACCCGATGTAGCTCAGGTTGCCGCCCCACAACTGAGTCAGCGGAACAAAGTATTTCACTTTGAAACGGTAACCGTCCCAGCTGTTTTCGTTGGCAGCGTTGTAGTTTTCCCACTGGTATTTTGCATACACGTTCAGAGACAGGCTCATCGGCAGGCCGGTATCGATATCGGTGCCCAGACCCATGTACCAGGTGTTCTGACGGTTTTCGCTGTCCGGACCCATATCGTAGATATAGTTGTTCGCGAAATACCATTCTTTGAACGGACCAAAGCTCAGATCAGTGCCGGTCAGCTTATCGATAGAGAAACGCGGTTCGATTTCCATAAACAGCGGAGAACCGTTTTTATCCCAGATACCGGTGTCGTTCCCGTTACCGGCGCCGAAGGTTTTAGGAATATCGATATAGCCGTAGAAATCAAACCAGTCTTTGTGCGCAAACGCTTCATATTCAAGGTAAACATCGTTACGCAGTGTCGGCCCGAAACGGGTATCTGCGCTGCCTACGACGTTAACACTCTGATGCCACCAGTCAGAAACAAATTCGCCCTTGCTATCATCAGCGAGCACGGTCGCGCTGTAGGACAAAGCCATCAAAGCGCCTGCTGCAATAATTTTATTTTTCATATTTATACCAGAAGCGGGGGGTGGGACAACGCCTTGCCACTTTCAGACGTTGCATAAAACAAACCCTAAAACTGTGATCCGCAACCGATTGCTGCACATAGTGCATAAAACCTGCAATTTCCAGTTACTTCCTACAAGAGTCGACTTTTCTTAGCTAATAAATAGATTTGGTCAAGGTTTGTCAATTTCTGTTTCATTCTGATACATCCCGAATGTGATGTTGATCACACATATGTTTCAGGTGTATTTCATTCACGTGATCAGGGGCCAGAAAAAAAACATCGTTCATAAAATGAACATTCGTTATTTGTCATGCTATAGTAATGACAAATAACGGTACGGAGGAACGCAGTATGAATTCAAAAATTTCCGGGCTGTCTTCCAGCCTTTTGCAAAAACCTGCAACGCCGCTTTGGCAATCTGCGGGACTTCCCGCAAGCAGCGGAATTAGTTTGATTAATGCCATACAAAAGGGATTTCCGGTTGATAGTATCAGCCGTCTTAATACTGAGCTGGGATGGCCGAAAATGGTGTTACTGGAAATAATGGGAATTAACGAACGTAATTATGCGCGTCGTAAAGCCGGGAACGGATTGCTGAAAAGTGAAGAGAGCGAGCGAGTGGCGCGGCTGGTACGCATCGTAGATGCCGCCACCGATTTGTTTGAAGGGGATCGTGTCGCTGCGCTCGAGTGGTTTACCCGCCCAGCTCCGGCACTGGATGGCTCCCGCCCGCTGGAACTGCTGTCCTCTGAAGCGGGTGCGGTGGAAGTCAGCCGTTTGATCGGTCGTCTTGAGCACGGTGTTTTCAATTGAAGCTGTATCGTATCGTGCAAACCCGCCATCTGGCGACAGCCTGGTCGGGCGCAGGTGCGCAGCTTTACGGCGGGCGCTGGAATCCACCGGGCAGGCCGGTGGTTTATGTCACCACCAGTATTTCGCTGGCGATCCTGGAAATCCTGGTGCATTTGCAAAACAGTATGCTAATGCGGTCGTATACCTTGCTCAGTATTGAAGTGCCCGAGAAACTGCTGGATACGCTGGAAGTTTCCGAACTGGCATCTGACTGGCGGAGTGCATCGCCGCCGGACAGCACACAACGTCAGGGTGACGCCTGGCTCGAGGAAGGTGATTATGTCGGGCTGAAAGTGCCGTCGGTCATTGTGCCGTCGGAATACAACGTGTTACTGAATCCGCAGCATCCGGCTTTTGTCGATTTACTGAGTTCAACAGAACGCGAACCGATGATATTTGACCCGCGCCTGCAATAGCCACTATTACAGAGACGGGTCTTTTTACTTTCAGAGATTATTCCGCTTTCCGGTTACTGCGATATATCAGCGCCAGCGCAATGATCAGACAGGGAATAGCCGCCAGCCGGTGCCATGACAACGCAATTTGCGGATTATCCAGCCAGCCGAAATTATCGATCAACATCCCCATACTCAGCTGTCCGAGGATGACTGCAACAGTCGCCGCTGCAGTACCGACACGCGGGACGGCAGTCACCATCACAATGATGTACGGCACACCAAATAACGCCCCCGCAAGTTGCCATTTCGGTACCGTCAGTAAGGTTTCCGGTTGCGGTGTTTGCAGGAATAACACCAGCACGGCAGTAATTGCTGCGCCGACGCTGAATGTCAGAAAGGCGCTTTTCAGCACGCCGACCTTTTCCCCTAACTGCCCGTTGACTGCCGCCTGCATACTCAGCGCAGCACCTGCGACAATCGCAAGAATAATCATAATCATTTCAGTCATGTTTCAGCCCCAGGCAATCAGAATAAGTGCAGCAACGATAAACAGCAGAGCCAGCAGGCGTTCACCGCCGACTTTCTTATGCGGCGTACCAAACCAGCCGTAATGGTCGATCAGCACACTTTTCGCCACCTGCCCTGATAAAATCGCAATCATTGTCATGCCGATACCAATGACCGGTGTCGCGAGGGTCAGCACCACGACATACACGGGACCGAGGACGCCACCCAGCAGTTTCCAGCCTGGTTGTTCTGTGAAAGACGGCGCATTACGCGGGCTAAAAAACAGCACCAGCAAACCGGTCAGTACAGCACCGACACCAAAAATACTCAGTGTTGCCCACAGATGCCCGACTTCTGTTCCCAGCGGACCAATCAGTCCTGCCTCCAGCGACAGCCCCATCCCCGCCAGAATGACCAGCGGAATTAACATCAGATTCATTTTTACCCTGCTTTTTGTTTTTTGAGAGGCGGCGACTATAGCGTGACAGAACTATGCGAAAAACAGCACAATGAGGAAAATACCTTTGCAGGAATTGCACAGATGAAAGGTTTTAATCAGATCAATATTCAGGCATTACGGTTGTATGTCGCCGTACTGGATCAGGGCAGCTTCTCTGAAGTGGCGCGCCGGGAAGCGATGTCGCCGTCAACCGTATCGCGGGTGATTTCACAACTGGAACAGGCGTTACAGACGCAGCTTTTGTACCGAAATACGCGTGCCGTCAGTCCGACAGAATCGGGCAAACTGCTGGCAGAACATGCGCGTCAGGTACTGGCTCAGCTGGATCTCGCCGCGCTGGATTTACAGGAACAGGACAGCGAACCCGGCGGACTGATCCGCATCAATGCTCCCGTAGTGTTTGGCCAGCGCCACCTTGCGCCGTGGCTGCATGAGCTCAACGCGCGATACCCGCGCCTGAATATTGAACTGATGCAAACCGATGATTTCATCGACCCGTTACAGGACAGCGTGGATTTGCTGATCCGCATCGGCGTGATGACAGATTCCACTTTGCAGGCGCGTACGCTTGGCCACCAGAATTTCCGCCTTGCCGCGAGTCCGGCGTATCTTGCCCGCGCAGGAACGCCGAAAACGCCGGACGATTTAGCCAGTCACAGTTGTCTGGTTTTCAAAGGATTTGCCGGTTCGCAGCGCTGGTATTTCCGTCAGCCTGAACAGGAATGGCGCTCGCTAAACCTGCGGGGATCACTGACCAGTAATAATGCAGAAACCCTGACGCAGGCGGGGATCGACGCCATGGGGCTGGTTGTATTTCCTACCTGGCTGATAGGCGATGCATTGCGGGACGGTCGTCTGGTCAGCGTGCTTGAAGACTATCAGGTATCGACGTCACCGGAGCCGCAAACCATATCGGCGCTGTACCCGAACAGCCGACGCCCTTCGATCAAAGTACGGGCGGTGATTGATTTTCTGGTGGAGAAGTTTGGCAGCCCGGCGTATTGGGAGTGAGGCAGTTGCACCAGGAGGGTTATTGAATAGTCCGAGACAATTTCGGTTTTTCAAGTGCTGTGATCACTTAACTCGCCGCGCGAAACCGACCAGAGGGGAAAGGCTTTTCCCCTCTGAACTCCCCTCGCTTTTTTCAACACGCGCTCCGCTCGCTGGCTATGTTTCAGCGACCGCTGCGACAGGCTGGAAATCTTGCCGCTGCGCGGT